>JANTGY010000034.1 GCA_024762695.1 Anaerolineae bacterium | reverse complement strand
CCAGCGGGCCGTCGTAGGCGTACAACGCATCCAATACGCCGGGGATTTGCAGGCCGGTGGCGGTCACAGGGCCGTCTACATTGGCGGCCATAACGGCAATTTGCCCTTTGAGGGCGATGCGGACTTTGCCCAAATCTTCTTCGCTAAACTTGAGGGCGGCGTGGTTGCGGAGATGGGGAAATTTTGCCAGAATTTCGTCGCTGAGACCGTTTGGATCGAGGGTGAGGGTGAGCCGTTCGCCGCCTTCGACGCCTTTTTCGCCGAGGCGCAGGGCGGTTCCGGTGGGGCTGTAGTGGAAGGTGAAGGTATCGGCCAGTTCGGTGTCAATGTCCCAGGCGATGGTGTCGGCTGCGACCCAGTAGGCGCGCAGCTCTTTGAGGTTGCCGATAGGCCCGACAGCGCCAAGTTTAATGCTCATAGTTTTGCTCGTAGAATCGAAGATAAAGGTGACGAGGGTATCGTCTTCAGGGACGGTGAAGGGGATGTTGGCGCCATCGAGCGCGCCGCCTTCGCCGTAATTTTCGTCCCAGGTTTGGTTGAGGGCGACTTTGGCTTCGTAGTCGCCGGCGGGGATGCTAACAGTTTGGAAGAGGTAGACGCCGTCGCCGTCGGGGTCTTGCAGCCAACTGGCGAGGCAGTCGGGCGCCCAATCGCTGGCGCAGCCGATTTCATCCTGGAAATCGCCGGGGACGTTGGCAACGATGCTGTTGACGCTGTCGGCGACCCAGCCGGTGTTGTGATCGAAAAGGAAGGTGACCACCGTTTCTTCACCCAACGAAAGTGGTATGTTAGCCCCATATGATTCAGCATTGAGACCAAAATTCTCGTCCCAACTATCGTTGAGGGCGGCTTTGTACTCATAATCGCCAGCGGGAATGGTGAATGTTCCCTGCCAGAGTTGGTCTTCCTCGTCAAAGTTGAGGTAAGTGATGTCACAATCAGGCATCCAGTCACCCTCGCAGCCGAGGACGCTTTGGATTGTGCCGGGGATGGTGACGGTATCGGGCATTTTGGCGGCTGGCGCGGGTAAACCGCCGCCTGTGCCGCCAGATGCGGGGCCGCCGCCAATCATGCCGGCAGCCAGCGACGCGTCGCCGAAGCTGATTTCTAGCAGGCTGGCTGCGGGGTCAAAGGTGAAGATTGTGGCTGATTCTTCGGGGACGGTGAAGGGAATGTTGCCGCCATCGAGCGTGCCGTCGAGGCCGTAGTTGACGTCCCAGCTTTCGTTGAGGGCGACTTTGGCTTCGTAGTCGCCAGCGGGGATGGCGGCGGTGATGAATTGGTAACGGCCGTCGCCATCCGGGTCTTGCAGCAGCGAGCGTAAACAGTCGGGCGCCCAATCGCCGGGGCAGCCGATTTCGTCTTGAAAGTCGCCGGACACATTGGCGACCAGGCTGTTGATGCTGTCGCTGACCCAGCGTGTTTTGTGATCGTACCAAAACATGACCGGGCCGTCTTCGACGACTTCGATGGGGATGTTGGGGCCGTAATACTCGGCGTAGAGGCCGTAGTTGTCTTCCCAGGTGCCGTTGAGAGGGGCTTTGTATTCGTAGCTGCCGGCGGGGAGGTTGAAGACGGCCGTCCACAAATCATCGTCGGCGTCGTAAGTCAGCGCCGTTTCGGGACAGTCAGTGTTCCAATTGCCGGCGCAGCCCAATGGCGTTTGCAAGGTTCCGGCGATGTTGACGCTTTCTGGGGGCGGCAAACTGTCGGGGTCGTCGGATTGGGCGTGGGTGGAAACGGCCGTGACGGCCAACATTAACATGAAGAGCAAGAGGCGTGAAAGGGGGGATTTTCTCATGGTGATGGTTGTTCCTTTAATTTGGACGCAGATTTTGCAGATTAGCGCGGCGGTCTGGTCGTTAGGCGCAGCCTATCGGAATTTTGTGGGTTGCGCTTGAGTTTAGCAGAAACGGCCGTAATGGGTAGGTTGGTAGGAAGAAATGAGACGATAACGGCCGTTTCCCGTATAGTTGGTGTATTAAAAAATGGAAGTACGTAAACCACAAAAAGTATTTTGATAAAAAATACGCTAAGTCGTTGTGGTTTACTCAGGGAAAATGGGAGAATCATCGGTTTCCTGGTTCAAATTACTTTCCTGTTTTCACCTAGAACGGAGGACAAAATGGAAAAACGAAGTTCGATTGTAGGGGGACTCATCCTCATTGTCATCGGAACCTTATTTTTGCTGCTGCAATTATTCCCCAGCCTGGCCGAACAAATTGATATGGCGCGGCAGTGGCCGCTCATCATCATGACGGTGGGCGCGGTTTTCTTGCTGACAGCTTTGTTTGGCGCGTCGCACCTGGCTATTCCCGGCAGTGTCATTGGCGGCATCGGCGGCATTTTATATTATCAAAACCTGACCGGCGATTGGGCCAGTTGGGCTTATGTTTGGGCATTGATTCCGGGGTTTGCCGGGATTGGCTCTTTCTTGATGCACCTGTTGCAAGGCAAAGTAAAACGGGCCATGAGCGAAGGCGGCCGTCTCATCGCCATTAGCGCCGTTATGTTTGTGGTTTTTGCCGCGTTTTTCAATGGTTTGGGTGGAATAGGCCAGTATTGGCCGGTTCTGCTTATTTTAATGGGCGGCTGGCTGTTGTTGAAGCGGAAGTGAAGTGGTGTGGGGGTGAAGGGGTGAAGAGGTGATTTTTTACCAGCCGCCTGCAACTTTGCCCCACGACGCCCGTATTGAGAGCAGTTAGGCAATCGGCGCGAGGTTTTTTGAATATAGTAAGCAGATTTTTGTCCGATTACGACGGAAAGTAAATTGTCGGAGGTATTTCTACGATGAGTGAAAAACGATTAGTTAAATTGCAAGATGACCGGATGGTTTTTGGCGTTGCCAGCGGGCTGGCAAATTATTTGAACATTGATGCGGCGATTATTCGATTGCTCTTTGTTTTGATGGCGCTGACAGGCGGTCATGGACTGTTGGTGTATCTTATTTTGGCGATTATTATGCCCGAAGAGAGCGCCCCGGTTGGCAAAGCGAACTTTTTTGACGAAGAGGAAATCGTCATTCAGGATGCTTAGTCCTTATTGGTAATCGGTAATTGGTAATTGGTAATTCGTTTACTGATTACCGATTTGCCGCTCTGGTTGGCTTGCTTAAGCCTCCAATCTCCTGACGCCAGAGCGACAGGGACGGCCGTTTCGTGAGAAACGGCCGTCTTCTTTTTTATAACTGCCTCGTTTTAAGTATAATCCCCTCATGGCATCACTATTCCAAAAATTACGCACCCTCTTTCGCGCTTCACTGCACGAAGCAGCCGATAAAGCGCTGCAAAAAAGCGATCTGGCCGTCTACGACGATTACATCCGCAGCGCCGAGCGCGAACTGGAAGAGTTTAAGAAATCCATCGCCCCCATGTTTGCTCAGGTGAAAAGCTCGCGCCGCCGCCGCGAAGCGTTGGCGGAAAAAGCGGCTAAACTTGATTTAATGGTCGATCATTATCTGCGTAAGGGCGAGCGCACCGAGGCGATGGTAACGCAAAAGCAGTTTAGCTCCACGATGGATTTGATTAAAACCTACGATTCCTCTCTGGCGCGGCAGGTGGCGGCGGCGGAACAATTGGATGATGTGCGGGTGAAGTTAGACGGCCGTTTGGCCATCGCCAAACAAGAACGGGAGGAGCTAGGCTTTTTATTGCAGTTAGCCAAATCAAAAGAGATTTCCACCAAAGCGATGCGTTCGCTGGATTCCTTGATGGGGCAGGGCGACAGCGAAGTGGCCCGCGCTGCCGAAAACATCCGCAGCCGCCTGGATCATGCCGACGCCGCCTGGGAAGTGCAGACCAAGAGCCTCGATAACCAACTAGACGACGCCATGCAAAGCCTGGAAGTGGAGGCAGAATTGGCGGCGCGGATGGAAAGGTTGGGGATTTGAAGTCAGAAGGCAGAATGATGAAGGCTGAATTGGGCTACTTGCCACTTGCCACTTGCCACTTTGCTCCATGAAAACTGCGCTTGTTCACGACTGGCTTAACCAAATTGGCGGCGCCGAGGATGTGCTGGAATCGTTGGTTGGCCTTTATCCGTCGGCTCCGGTTTACACCTCTTTGTATTGGCGCGATAAGATGCCCGCTCAATGGCAATCGTGGGATATTCGCGCATCGTTTATTGACCGGCTGCCCTTCGCCCGCAAGCGGCAGCAGATTTACTTTCCGTTGTATCCCTTCGCCTTTGAACGGTTTGATTTTCGGGAGTATGACTTGGTCATCAGCAATAAAAGCGGCTTTGATCATGGCATCATCACCGGGCCGGAGACGCTGCATATTTGCTATTGTTTGACGCCAACCCGCTATGTGTGGCGTTATCAACAGTACGCGGAGCAGGAGCATTTGGGCTGGCTGACGCGGAAGGTTTTGCCGCCGTTTCTGACGTTTTTGCGGCAATGGGATCGGCTGGCAGCGGATCGGGTTGACCATTTCGTCGCTATTTCGGGGGAAGTCCGTCGCCGAATCGCCAAGATTTACCGCCGCGATTCGACGATAATTTACCCGCCGGTGGACACGAGCCGTTTTGCGCCGTCGAATGAGGTTGAAGATTATTATTTGATGGTGGGACGGCTGGTTCCGTACCGGCGCATTGATTTGTTGATTGAGGCGTTTAACCAGATGGATCGGCCGTTGTACATTGCGGGCAACGGCCGTGATCGGGAACGGTTAGAAGCGCTGGCCGGGCCCAATATCAAGTTCTTGGGTTATGTGCCCGACGCTGATTTGCCCGATTTGATGGCCCGCAGCCGCGCTTTTATGTGGCCGGGCGAAGAAGATTTTGGCATTGCGCCGTTGGAAGCGATGGCTGCTGGAAGGCCCGTTATCGCTTATGCGGCCGGCGGCGCGCTGGATACGGTGATTCCGGGCCAAACGGGCGCCTTTTTTAAGGAACAGTCGGTCGAGTCGATTATCGAAGCGGTGGAATCGTTTGATCCCGATTCGGTGGACACGACCTTTTTGCGGAATCATGCAGAGCGGTTTGATACGGCCGTTTTCAATCAGAAAATAACGACTTTTGTAGAACAAAAACTGGCTGAGCAGGCCAGCGAGCGAAAAAATGGAACTAAGGCAATACTGGAAACTATTTAAGCGGCGCTGGCTGCTGGTTGTGATCCCGGCCGTCGTTGTACTGGCCGTGGGGTTGGCGACGTACCAGACGCCGCCGCCGGCCTACAATGTGGGCGTGCGTTTCCTTGTCGGTCAGCCGCCAGCCGAAGCGGCGGATACGGCTGACGAGCAGCGCTATTACAATTGGCTGACGTCGGAATATATCGTCAATGGGTTGACGGATTGGGTGAAGGGCGGCGGTTTTGCCACGGCCGTTAGCCAGGAGTTAGCCGCGCAAGGGTTCGATGTGGCGGCGGGCGCGATTCAGGGCAGCATTGCCGCCGACAATGTGCGCAGTATGCTGCAAATCTCGCTGAATTATGGCGACGCCGCTGTTTTGGCGGCGATGATGGATGCCGTTGCGAAGGTGTTGATCGAACAAAATGCCGCCGGTTTGCCCCAATTGGATGGGGAAACGGCCGTGTTGGTGCAGCTTGACCAACCTGTCGTCAATCAAGTTCCGGTTGGGATTCGCAGCCAGCTTGATTTACCGTTGCGCATCGCCTTAGCTCTGGGCGCGGGCGTGGGGCTGGCTTTACTGGTTGAATATCTTGATCCTACTCTCCGCGAACGAGATGAAGTGGAGAAATTGGGCTTGCCGGTGGTGGGCGAGATTCCGAAGAAATGAGGCGTCATGCGTCTTGCGTCACGCGTGGATTGTTGATGCAAGACGCATGACGCATGAATCGAAGGAGATTTTGAGTGGAATTAAGCGATTATTTACGCATTTTGCGGCAGCGGGGTTGGGTAATTGTCCTGGCGGCGATATTGACGGCGGCGGCGGCTTTTGGTTTTAGCCGGGCGCAAACGCCGGTGTATGAATCGAATTTGAGGTTGTTGGTACGGCCGTCGCGCACCGATTTTGGTCAGGCCAATGCCGCCAAAGAACTGTTGACTTCTTATGTCGCCTGGCTCAACAGCCGCTACCGCGCGCAAGATGTGATTGACATTTTGCAGTTAGACATGGAAGCGGGCGAATTGCTGAGCGATGTGAAGGTCGCTTCGGAAAATATCAGTTTTGTCATTCAGCTTTCAGTCGAAAACAGCGATCCCGATTTAGCCAACGACATCGCCCGCACCTGGGGCGAGCTTCTGATGAAATGGCAAACACAAGAGAACGACAAAAACCGCCAGGAAGATCGGATCACCATTGAATTTATTGACGACCCACAAGCTGGACTTGACCGACCTAAATGGAAAATCAATACGGCGGCCGGCGCTGTTTTTGGCGCGTTGCTGGGCGTTATTGTCATCTTTGTGATGGAGTGGCTTGAATCTGGCGTCATGCGCCGCAGCGAAGATGTGGAGCGGTTTTTGGATATTCCTGTCATTGGCCGAATTCCCAACAATTAACAAATGACAATTAACAGAAAACAGAAAACAGAAAACGACTATTAGACTAGAGACTACGAGACTAAAGACTATGACTCTAATTACCTTAACTGACCCCCGTTCTCCCATTAGCGAAGCGTACCGCACGCTGCGGACGAATTTGTCGTTTTACAGCCTGGATAATCCGCTGCGGAGTTTGGTGGTGACTTCGCCGGCGATGGCTGAAGGGAAAAGCACGACGATTGCCAATTTGGCGGTGACGATGGCCCAGAGCGGCCGTAAGACGATTTTGGTGGACTGTGATTTGCGACGGCCGTCCCTGCATACCCTCTTTGATTTGAAGAGCGAGCCAGGGTTGACGACGGCCGTTCTCAACAACGAGTCCGATTTACCGTTGCAAGAAACAGGCGTGGAGAATCTCTGGCTGCTGGCCAGCGGCCCCAAACCGCCCAATCCAGCCGATTTACTCGGTTCTCGCAAAATCGATCAACTGCTGGAAAGGCTCAGTGAGAAAGCAGACCTGATTTTGTTTGACGCGCCACCCGTGATTGCTGTGACTGATGCGGCCGTGTTGGGGGCCAAAGTGGACGGCGTTTTGCTCGTCATCAATGCTGGCAAAACCCGCCGCGACCATTCGGAACGGGCCAAAGAGATGCTGGAAAAAGCCAAAGTACGCATCATCGGCGCCGCGCTGACCAATGCGCCTAAAGATCCTTCGATAGGCGATTATTATTCTTGAAATAGCACATCTTTTAGTCGGTAGCTGATGCGCTCAATGGAAAAATGAGATTGATATAATTTGCGACCATTGGCGCCGATCTCAGGTAGTTTGTCTTGGTTCGCATAGACCCAATAGATGGCTTCCGCCAAAGCTTTCGCATCGCCTTGGGGTACCAATAGGCAGTTGTCCTTGTCCTTGAAATATTCTTGGGCGCCCTCCACTTCTCCAATCACGGTTGGTTTAGCCATAGCCAGGAATTGGTACGTTTTGCCAGTAATAACGCGTCGAGCCTGACCTGTATTTCCGAAAGGGCCGCCCAGACAAAGATCGGCTTGTGCAATTAGTTCCGGTAACTGTTGATAGTCGATCCATTCATGATGGATGATATTTGTTAATTGTTTCTGTTTAATGGTCAGATGAAATTGATCGAGATTTTGTTTGTGTCCGCCCACTAAAATGATTTGAATTGGGCGCTGGCGTAACAAAGCAGCCGCTTCCAAGATGATGGCAATGCCGTGCAAAGGCAAGAATGAGCTGTAAAAAAACACGGTAAATGATTTTGACGCTGGCGGCGGTAATTGTCTTTGGGGATAAAATAATGTTTCGTCAGCGCCGACAGGCACATCAAAAATTTTATTTGAATCGAGACCAAAGAGATTGACGAAGAAAGTTTTGTGCAGGTCTGTGTCAGTGAGCGTTAAATCGGCATTGTTGAGAACGCATTCTTCGTACTTGAACAGAAGCTTGCCCAACAAGCTGTTTCCTCGAATACGTTTTTTTTCGTGAACTAAACTGTCGTAAGGCGACATCATGTGATCGAAGATTAACGGTTTCCCAATTGTTAGTAATCTGATCAGCCAATAGTGTTCATATCCGCGGAACCCCAAGATGTAAATATCTGGCTTGTGCCGTATGCGAATATTGAGTAGTTGGATGAGGGTTTGCCCATAACGCCAGATATGTGTTGATGTGTTTACGGCTGTATAAACTTTTATTCCTGGCATCCGACGTAGGGCGGCAATCAAAGTCTTTGAACGCACGTAAGCGGGGAAGTAGTAAGAAAGGACATAGCAAACTCGTTTGGGGGGGTGTTTTGTGTTGTCTTTAAGGGGATGCGCTTTATTTTTGTTCTTCATTGGTTATTGATTTCGAAGCTGTCAGGCGCGAACTAAGGACAACTGTGTAGATTGATCCCATTATGATGATAACTAATGTAGATATCAGACGATCAATGCCTACGGCGACAATGCTAACGGCCGTATCAAACCCCAATAATGATGCCAATCCTCCCACGATAACCTCACGAATACCTAGCCCCCCAGGTGTGATATTAACCAGACTAATAACAATTGTTGCCGCTGCGAATAGGAGACATTGACTTAAATTTATCTCTTGTGAAAGCATATGAAAAGCAATCCAAAAACGCCAGGCAAAAATTAATAGCAGCAAAACTTGCACACTCATGAGTTGTCCTACCAGTTTTCTGTTCTGCGTTAAAATGCGCCAGCCCTCGGCCAGTCGAACCAATTGTCGGCGTACCTTATCCGGCAAAAACTGATAATCAGTGGGAAGCCAAAACATAAAAATAGCGGCGGTCATGCCGATAAAAACGACAAAAAGCCAGGGGGTAAACGCGACTTCATCCACCAAACGCCAGTATAGTAAAATACTCAACCCTACGACCCCGTTTGTCAACACAAAAATATTATAAAGCGCCAAAGTTGCGCTCAAAAAATGGGAGTAGGAAAGCTGGTAACGTTGTTTGAGGTAAATGCTCTTGGCGATAACGCCGCCAGTAAACGGCAGTTGATTTGCCAGCATATTGATTGCTGCCAGACCAACACCTTCATTATATGAGATGGGGATATTGAGTCCTCGCAGGAAAAGATAATTATTCAACCCGTGACATAGAATGAATATGCTCATCAGGATCGCTTGTACAGAGAGCATGGCGAAGGAAAAATGTAGTAATTCCTGATACTGTTCGGCATTACGATACAAATAAATAGTAAATGCGATAAGGATAACGGTAGATAATAGATAGGGAGCGCTTTTTTTTATTGTGACCTTCATTGCTTAAAAATACCCCATTTGACGCATTAAAGGGCCGCAAATCTTTTCAAATTGTTGTTTATGCGCCAGGCTCCAATCAGGCCAAGAGGGAAAGTTGTTTTTGCTGGGATGAATTTGCTGCTCTAGCCAACCGTCCAGGCTGGCCAATTCCATTGGCTCTTGGCCTGGTATAGCTGTTGAAAATTGGATTAATTGACGTAAATGTTTGTAGCGATCTTCGGCTTTGAAGATTTCCTCGAAATAAAAAAGACGGGCGTTCGGGTTTTCTTTAATTGTGGTGAGCGCGTACTGGTTTAAGGTTGCCCAAGCCCAACAAACACGTTCAAAGCGGGACATTTTAGCCCATTGATGGCGGTATGGGTCGGCGCTGATTTCGGTGGCGGTAGGCCAAGTATGGACGATGGCGCGCCGGATGGGGCCTTTTGCGTATAAGTGACCCCAGTTCATCCAGGAGCGCACCCAACTACGGCCGTCGCGGATGATGTAGACTGCGCGATGGCGTGCATGGACATGGGGCAGGATATCGATGAGGCCATAAAATCCAGGATTGGCTTCGATGTAAATTGAGCCAGGTCTTGTATGAATAAATTGGCCTCGCTGTTCTGTTAAACGGTGGATAGCTGCGGATAGTTCGAGTTCTCCTCGTACACGGCTATCTGAAAGTTCGATAACGCTCCATTTTCCTCTAATTTTGCCCCACAGCATGTTGCGCCATCCCGCTTCTCGAATTTGCCGTATGACGTCCGATGGCCCTCGTGATGGTTCAATGCCCAGAACGTCCGGCTCATGCAGTGATGTCGAGTTGGAAATGATAGAATCGAAAAGGGTGGCGAAGAATTTGGTTCCGGTTCGCCCTAGCGATGTGATGATAATGGTTGGTTTTTGAACCATTCTAGCTGCTCTTGTTATTGACGGGCATAGCGGAGGTAGGTAATTTGTTCGGAAACGAGACCGATGAGGAAGATCATAACGGCCGTTATCATTAAATTTGCCGATGTAGGCCCGTAACGCATGCCCAGAAAAAGCACCTTGAATGCGCCATATCCTAATCCTAACAAAAATGTAGCTATGCTAACGGGTACAAATATTCTGAGCGGTGAAAATAGGGTGGCAATCTTAAAAAGAATCATGAAGAAACGCGAGCCGTCGCGTAATAATTTAATTTTACTTTTACCAATTCGTTTTTCGGTAACTATAGGTATGTATTTTAGGCTGTAGCCGTTGCGTACAATCGCCAGAGTGATGGTAGTGGGATAGGAGAATGTGTTGGGTAATAAATGAACCAGGCTTTTGGCAATGTCGGCGCGGATAACGCGAAAGCCGGAGGTGAGGTCTTCTATTTTTTGGCTGCAAACGTAGGAGGCGAATAGGTTGTAGATGGCATTGGCCAGGTCGCGGTGCACGGCCGTTTCCGACTCCCCCGTTCTGGCTCCCACAACCAGATCATATTGATCAATATGTTCCAACAGGCGGGGCACATCGGATGGTTTGTGCTGGCCGTCGGCATCCATGAGCAGGATGTATTCTCCTTGCGCCAGCCGGATGCCCGTTTTGACTGCCGCGCCGTTGCCGATATTGTACGGATGTTGGTGAACGCGCAGGCGCGGGTCGTTGATTTGGCGTGCGTTTTCGGCGGAACCGTCGCTGGAGCCGTCGTCCACAATCAACAATTCAAATGATACATGCGCTAATTGTGTATCCATTACATCAAGCAGCGCATGGAGCAGCGTTTTAATTGATGCTGCTTCGTTATACATGGGAAGTACAATGGTTAACGTGGGTTGTGGTTGGGTCATGGATCACTTATTTCCAATTCGTAAATTAAGTCCGATACGCGGTGAAGACGAATGTTGCCGATTTGTTCAGGCACACGCATTGGTATGGCTTCGGTGGGAATGAGCGTGAATTGATAGATATTATGTTGGATTAGGCGTGGGATAACGATATCCCAATCCTCATCGCTATCTACATACATGAATAGTTTATCATCTAACGACGCCATAGTGGATGGGAAAAAAAGATTGTTGGTTAGGATGAGTTCTGTCGGCAATTTTGCTACTGCATTCCTGATTGCAATCTGTTCGCTGTGCTTGATGAGTAAAAGGCGGGCGCCCATTGCTTGCAGCATGAAGCTTGCGCTTAAGAGGGCGAAGAATATAATGCGCAGCCTGTTTGTATACGGCCGTTCCTCCCCCTGGCTCCAGGCTGTATAACTATAAAACGCGCTGAACAACAACAGCGGATAGACAGGCAACAGATAGCGCGCCCCCCATTGAGATCCTCCAAAAGTGGGCCAGAACGCTAGCATTATCCCTAAAAAGAGTAGTGCGGTTAACCAAGTTAAGCGATACACTGGGCGCGTTGCCGACTCGTCATTGGACTGATCGACATGAGCTATGGCAAAGGCCATGACGGGGAAGGTAGTTACCAGCCCAACCAACATGTTGCTTTTGGCATGAATGAAGTACATTCCATAACCTAGCAATGTGAGCGCTAATCCACCCCATAACCAATGGGAACGACGCAGAGCAGGCAAGCGCAATGAGAAAATAAGCGTAAAAATTCCCACGATGAGCAGAAATACTGCGACAAGGATGATCGTTTGCGGTCGGATGTGCAGCAGTAAATAACCGACTTTGGCGGCTGGCGGCATGGGAACGCCGCTATAAGATTGTGCTGGATAGGCTTCAGGACGGCCGTAATCGAAAAGATTCGCTGCCAGCGCCAAACCAAAAGGATGCCCTACCCAACGGTATTGTAAGAACCAGATGGGCAGCGCTCCAGCCAGACCGCCGCCCATGAAAGCCGTCCATTTCCGCCATTGAGGCCAAGTTATGATGATCAGAGCCATCCCCAATGCAATTGCAAATGGATACATTTCCGGGCGTTGTCCCAAGCCAATACCGGCCGCCGCGCCGCCCCAGGCCAACGGCTGCCAACGGCCGTTCATGATGCCAGACGCCGCCCCATAAACCGCCCAGGTCGCACACGCTGCCGCTAACGTATGATCCCATAATTCCAGACTGTAAAAAAGAATCGGCGTGCCGAAAACAGTCGCCCACAACAACAGACGCGTGTACTTCACCTGGGCTAGGACGCCAAGCCGATACACAGCGACGGCCGTTAATAATCCGCCTAACACCGGCATGACAGACAAGCCAATCGGCCCCAGTGCGACATACAGAAAAGAGGCCAGCCAGGGAAGGAAGTGACTTATATTGAGATATATCTGGTTATCTATCAAAGAATAGGCATAATAATAGGGAGGATATTGCAAATCTGGATCGAGGAACTGGGCAGGATAATCAATAGCGAATGTTTGCCATTGATGCGCGATCAGTTCGCGGATTTGCAGAAAACGCAAGCCTGTATCGCTGGTTAAGAAAGTAAGAGAAGAAAAGGCGGCCCAGGCCAACAAAAAGAGAGCCAGTCCCAAGAGTGATATGTGGACGATGGATGTTGCCTTACTGGGTGGGTTTTTCATAATTTGGATCATTGCGAGAAGAAAATTAGATTTGAACAAAGCGTCATGATAGTTGAAATGGTATCAAAGCGCAGCAAAAAAAGCACAGATAGGGCGGCCCAACCGATCGACTTGGCCATTAGCAGCCCTCAGAATGGGCAACTTTGAGATGGGCAAGTGGATGAACCAAGCAGAAAGAGTTAGCCAAAACTATCTAGAGTGGCTTCTCAAGCGTGTGAATTGGCTTGTATTCATTCTGTTCCTTCTACTAACCGTCATTGCCGGTTGGTCGGTCTTGACAAGACTGGATACTGTGATTATTGGCGATGATAACGATGTATACATTAACCCATGGGCCGATTGGTGGACAGTAAAAGCGTTACAAGAACCAGATATTCAATTCTGGTATACCGATTTTTTATTTTACCCGCAAGGTGTCAACCTCAACTATCATAGCTTCAGCCATTTAAACACGCTGGTTTCTTTATTTCTGCGCTCCTTGCTTGATGATTTGCCAGCCTATAATCTTGCCATACTAATCAACTATGCCCTTTCTGGCTTTGCCATGTTTCAGTTAGCGCGGTATATGACAAATTCGATTCCCGGCAGCATTTTGGCAGGCATCGTGTTTGCGTTTAATTCCCATGCGCTTTATCAAAGCAGCCATCCAGTTTTAGTTAGCATATGGTGTTTTCCCTGGGCAACGCTTTATTTTTTGCGTGCCGCGCGAGAAAATCGGGTAAAAATGGCAATGTTTGCCGCTGTCTTTGTCTTTCTGGGCGCTTTATCCAGTACGCTTCTTTTGATTTTGCTGGCAATGTGGTTTGGCTTTTTAATAATTTATCTCTTTCTCGCACGCGATTGGCCGCGTTCATCCTGGAAAATATTGGTTGTTTTTATTGCGCTGTGTCTTGTCGGGACGCTGCCGCTCATTTACCCGTTGTTGCGTGAGGCTGTTTCCAACAGCAACAGCAGTTTTTGGATTGATCCCGGAAGCTCAATTTCTACAGATATATTTTCTATTTTTGTGCCCCATTGGTATATCTGGCTCATTCGTGGTCTGTATTTTGGCATTGTTCCCTTCTATTTGGTCATGTTGGCTTTTAAATTTCAGCGGCGCGAGGCGCGGGTGTGGTTTTTACTGTTAATCGTGGCTTATTTATTTGCCATTGGTCCCAATCCGCATTTTGGCGGACGGGATTGGGGCATAACGCTGCCCTGGTCTTTATTGGCGGCTCCTTTGTTGCGCAATATGTACCGTGTCAATATCTTAATGTCATTAGGATTGGCGATGATTGTCGCTTATGGGTGGCTGGGGATGTCTACTCAACTGATGACGGCGAAGGCTCGCACAATAGCTGCCGTTATTGTCATAGCGGCGACTTTTGGCGAATATACGGCCGTTCCCTTTCCATCCACTTCGATTAGCGTCTCTTCATTTTATACCGCGTATTTGGAAGATGTTCCTGACGACATTGCGCTGGCAATTCTTCCTACTGGTCGTCAAGAAGATAAACGGTACTTATATTATCAAACCTTACATGGTCACAGAATGACAGGCGGCGTTATTTCGCGGCCGTCTGATAACGTATTTGATTTTATTCTGGACAACCCATTACTCCGCGCCGGGGCCGTTGATTTAGCGCCGGTTCCCATTCCCGCCGATCCACAGCCCGCCCTGCGCGCCTTATCCGACGCCGGGGTTGGCTACCTCGTTCTCGACAAAGTTTTGATGGATGTAATACCTTGGCGGGAAGCGCTGCCCATGACGCCCGTATTCGAAGATGACCTGACGTTAGTGTATGCAACCGGGCCCTGAAAACGCCTGATGTGAATGAGATTAGCGCTATGAGCCTCAAAACATTCAAGCCCGTCCGTTGGACACAAGAACCTGAAGCCCTACGCAGCCGTGCCGCGCTGCTGCTCATCCTCTTGTTGGGGGCTGGTTTACGTCTTTACCGATTGGACGGCCAAAGCCTATGGTATGACGAACTTACGACAATTAATCGGGCGGCTATGCCCGTTAAAGAGATGTTGGATAATTTGCTGGCAATTCACAACCATGTGCCGCTTTATTTTTTGTTCATGCGCGGCTGGCTTCATTTGGGGAACAATGCATTTATCGCCCGGTACTTTTCAGTCATTTGGGGGGTAATGACGTTGGCATTGATTTTTAGAACGGGATATTTCTTGTACGGGCGCAAGGTGGGATTAACCGCCGCCGCCTTGTTGGCGATTACCCCCTTCCACATCTGGTATTCCCAAGAAGCGCGCATGTATGCCTTTCTAACGGCCGTCATCCTGCTTGTCCATTGGTTTCTCGTGCGGCTTTTGCGCCGGGAAAGTCGTTGGGATTGGTTGGGCTATACCCTTTCCATGCTGCTAGCCGTTTACACGCATTATTTCGCGCTGCTCATTTTGCTGGCGCATTACATTTTTTTTGCTTTGCATTATCGCCGTCTAAAATCATTGTTTTGGAAATGGATGGCGTATAGCAGCTTGATTGCGGCGTTGTTTTTAGTTTGGATTAGAGCGATTATGTCGGCGACGGGGCTGGGGAGTATGGTTCCGGGCTGGATTACGACCATTCACGCGCTAGAACCGGCGTTGACGTTGTTATCCTTTAGCGTTGGCCCTACCATAGATAGCGTGCAGTGGTTCTGGTATGTGCCGGCGGCTATTTACTTGTGTGGATTAGTTGTTGCTTACTGGCTGTCGGCGCGTAAAGTTGACAGTTTATCCGGCGAACCAAATCGATGGGCTGACCAGGCGTTATGGTCATGGCTGTTGATTCCGCCATTGATTGTTTATCTTGTGTCGCTGCGCTGGTCGTCAGCGCGGCAAGTCGCTGTCTACATGGATCGTTATTTGATTATTGTGCTGCCCGCGATGATATTGCTGGCAGCCAGGGGGTTGGTTTATGGGGGACAGCGACGGCGTTGGTTGTGGTTGGTGTCCGTGTTGCTTGTCGCTGTTTTTGCAGCGTTATCATTAAAAAATATGTACTTTGACCCGGATTACGCGCGCGAAGATTGGCAGGAAACGGCCGTTCGCTTGGCCCAGGAACTCCGCTCAGGAGACGTGGTGTTGGTTCGTCCCGACCTTATATTGCCTCTCGCTTATTATGTGAGTACGCCACTGCAAATAATCGAACTCCCTGCCGCCGTAAACCAGGTTGAATTGGCGGCGGCATTTGATGATGAAATGCGCTACCGTTTGATACATGGCGCCGATCATGCGCCGCGGGCGTGGCTGATTACCCTGTTTTATAATGGCGACACGCATGGTTTTCCGCAGGCGCGAAATGCCGCCGTCGCTCATCCGGCGGAGAACAGCCAACAATATGCCTGGATGGATGCGCATGGTCGTTTACTGCGCGAGTGGACATTTACCGGCATTCGTCTGTCTTTGTTTGACATCACGCCCATAACGAGAGCAGAAAGTGATGGATAAACGTCCGCGTTTTCGTAAAGAATGGGGGGCTGCGTTGGGGCTGGCGCTGATTGTGGCCGCGCTGTTGCTCCTGCCTTACTTGCTGGGTTACATCTTTACACCGGCAGAGACGGCGTTTACTGGCTTGCTCGTAAATGTGGAGGATGTCACTTATTTGAAGGCAATTGAGCAGGGGCGAAATGGCTCGTGGACGTACCGTAATTTTTTTACAACAGAAGAGCATACGGCCGTTTTCATCGAAGGCTTTTATTTGGCATTGGGACATTTAGCGCGATTGTTAGGGGTAACGGCCGTAACCATGTGGCATTTGTCCCGCTGGTTGGTAGATTTGCTCTTCTTCATCCTGCTTTATGGCTACATCGCCCGCTTCATCCAATCCCCCGGCGCTCGCTTTACCGCTTACGCATTCGCCCTGTTCGGTTCCGGCTTCGATTGGTTCAAATTCCCCCTGGCCTTTGAACGGGCCAATACCATCGAGGCCGTACCGCTTGACCGGTTCATGCCCGAAGCCCATATTTTCTTCAGCGCGTTGACCTACCCCCACTTTATGGCCGGAATAACATTCATTATGTTAACTTTTTGGGGCGCGACAGCGGCTTTAACCCAGCCCAAAAACGCCAAGCGACGTTGGGCGCTGTTTGTGGGCGCGGGAGTGGGCAATTTACTTATTGGCGTGGTCTATCCCTTTTTGATTTTTTTGACGGCGGCGGCGTTGGGGTTTTATTATCTGGTTCTGGCGCGGCAGGCGCGGCGTATGTTGTGGCCTGAATTAGGTGGATTGGTCGTTGCTTTCATCGTTCCTCTGCCGCTTTTTGCTTATTATGCCTGGGCGATTAGCACAATTGAAGTTTTTAAGTTATGGAATGATCAGGCGGTGACACTGACGCCCAATCCGATCCATTTGCTGCTGGCTTACGCCCCTTATTTGGTTTTAGGCGGTTTGGGACTGCGCCGTTGGCGAGACTGGGCGATTGAGCGGCAAACGGCCGTTGCCTTTCTTTACATCTGGATATTTGCCGTTGCCATATTGCTGTATGCGCCTGTTAATCCGCAGCGCCGCTTTGTCGAGGGACTGCAAATTCCCCTGGCAATCGTCGCCGCCATTGGCTGGTTCGAGGTCGTCTGGCCCTGGATTTTGCAAAGCCGCCCCCTGCAAGCCTTGCTGCGCCGCCCTCGTTACAGCCTGTCCGGTATGCGCCGCTTAATGACGGCGCTGCTTGTTTTGCTTGTCAGCGCGATGAATATCTACATTTATGTGGGCACGGCCGTTACCCTCGTCGCCATTCAACCCTATCCCTTCTTCCGCCCCCAGGCCGAACTGGCGGCAATGGATTGGTTGGCAGCCCACACCGAACAGAATGATGTTGTCCTGGCTTCCTATTGGAGCGGCAGCTATATCCCGTTCCGGGCAGGCAATACGGTGTTTGTCGGACATCGTTATGAAACGGCCCAATTTCATGCCAAACTGGCGCTGTCTGAACAATTCCTGGCGCCAGACACAACCGATAGTTGGCGCGCCCAACTGCTGCTGGACTATGAGATAGAGTATCTGTTTTATGGCCGCAACGAACAACAATATGGCGGACTGTCCCCAGGGCAACGGCCGTATTTTGAACTGGCTTACGAAAATGGGGAGACGGCCGTTTACCGCGTAGCGACAGATCGCTTGCCGTCAATCGCCCGCCAATAACGCCAAAGGTAAAAAAATGATGAACGAGCCAATGAATGAAATTTTTGAATCAGTCAAACAGGTTTTAGAGACCATCCCCCCCCATGTAACCCTGGTAGCCGCCGCCAAAACGCGCACACTGGAAGAAGTGGAAACGGCCGTGCAAGCCGGCATAACCCACATTGGCTACAACTACGTCCAAGAAGCCCTGCCCATCATACAAGCAATCGGCGACCGGGTGCAATGGCACATGATCGGCCATTTGCAGCGTAACAAAGCCAAAGTAGCGGCGCAGCGCTTTGACATGGTGGAAACGATAGACTCATTGCGATTGGCCGAAGCGCTGGATCGGCGCTGCGCGGCCATCGGCAAAAAGATGCCCGTCTTGGTAGAAGTAAACAGCGGCCGCGAGGCCAATAAAACAGGCGTGTTCCCAGAAGATTTGGACGATTTGGTACGGCAGATCAGCCAGCTAAATCATATTCAAGTGCAAGGGTTGATGACGATGGGGCCAGGTTTTGGCGACCCGGAAAATGCACGGCCGTATTTCCGCGCTACCCGTGAGGCTTTTGAACGATTAGCCAGCCTGAACATGCCCAATGTCGTTATGAGCGCCCTCTCGATGGGCATGAGCAACAGCTATTTGGTCGCTATCGAAGAAGGCTCGACGATGGTGCGGATTGGCACACGGCTTTTTGGCAGGAGATAACACGAGCAATTGCCCACCATCAAATAAATGAAAATGACTGCTGCTGTAGGGCAAGATGTTATCTTGCCCGGACAAGTTAACAACTTGTCCTACATTTACACA
>JANTGY010000033.1 GCA_024762695.1 Anaerolineae bacterium | reverse complement strand
AGCCACGTAGTCTTCGGAGTGGCGTCATCCAACGGTACTCCGTCGCTGAACAGCGCGACTACGTACCTTACTACGAACATGTTATACGAGGAGAAAAAGGAGAATTATGACAGCCCCAACAGCTTCCGCCCCATTTGACATAAGCGAACGCGAATACAAACGCCGCATTCGCGCCTGGACGATGTACGACTGGGCCAATTCCGCCTTTGCCACGACGATTCTAGCGGCCGTTTTACCCGCCTACTACAGTTCCGTCGCCGGCGCCACACTCGCCAGTGAAGCCAAAGCGACCCAATACTGGAGCATTGGTCTCAGCATCTCGCTGTTTATCATCGCCATCCTCTCGCCCATCCTGGGAACAGTCTCCGATATTATGCGCGGCAAGAAAAAATTCTTGGCGGTATTTGTTGGTCTGGGCGTGGTCGGAACTGGACTGTTAGTGCTGGTTGACACAGGCGATTGGCTGTTGGCTTCTATCTTCTTCATCGTTGGGCGCATCGGCTTTGGCGGAGCCAACGTCTTTTACGACGCTCTGTTGGCTCACGTTGCCAAAGAAGAAGACCAGGATCGCGTCTCTACAAAAGGGTATGCGATGGGTTACCTGGGCGGCGGGATTCTATTGGCCGTCAACATCGCTATGATCCAGATGATGCCGGGCACAGCGGGGGCGCGTTATTCATTCCTTAGCGTCGCCATCTGGTGGGCGGTTTTCTCCATCCCGATATTCCGCGTTGTGCCTGAACCGCGTTCGGCCAGCAAAGCGTTAGCTCCCGGCGAAAGTTTAATCAAGGTCAGTTTTGAACGCATCAAGAATACATTCATGGAAATCCGTGAATTCCGCGAACTGTTCCGCTTTTTGGTTTCGTTTCTAATTTATAACGATGGCATCGGTATCATTATTGGCATCGCCGTCATTTATGGCGCCGAATTGGGTTTTGAAACGGTGGAGCTTGTTCTGGCTCTATTATTGGTGCAGTTTGTGGGCATTCCATTTAGCCTTATTTTCGGTAATTTGCCCAGCAAAAGCGATAGACGTCAATCGATGTATCTGGCGTTTGTTTTGTTTAACATTGTATTGCTGCCCATCGTGGGCGTTGCCAGCATGAAGTTCCTGCCCCATGAAATAACCGGGACGCCCTCGGCTGATTTTGCAGCGACGGCAACGGCCGTTGGACAGGGCAAACATGCAGTTGATGACCCAGAGGCAATGATTTTGCAAGGGACATGGGAAACCAACACCGTGTCCGGCGCGGTTCGAGGCGAAACATGCGCTTGGTATGCTTTCTGGTGCGACCCAACCGAATTCGATGTTGTTTATGCCTCTACTGCAGAGACCAACGCACGCCTCGATTTTGCCTTCAACGGCCAACCGCTGAAACTCACTTACAGTACCGGCCCAGACAGCGGCCAATGGGCCGTTCAAATCGATGGTCAACCGCTCTTGGATGACGAGGGTCAAGCTGTCATCATCGACGCGCATAATGAAACCGTCCGCTATGATGTGACTACAGAATTCAGAGCCAAAGATGAAGGGGAGCATACCCTTAGTCTCATCAATCAAGGTGGAATCATGACTTTGGCGCAAGTGGAAGTTCTGCCACCGCTTCGCGCCAGCAATTTAGGCATCATCGTCGGCCTCATTCTGGCGCTGCAAGTTATTGGGGGATTGTTCGCCTTCTTCCTGGGACCGAAACTGTTCGCCAGCCTGGCCGAAACCTTCGACACCAAACGCAGCATTTTGCTCTCGCTGGTCGCCTACAGCATCATCGCCATCTGGGGATTTTTCTTAAACGCGGTCGTCGAATTCTGGTTCCTGGCCTGGATGGTGGCAGTTGTACAGGGCGGCAGTCAAGCGTTAAGTCGCAGCCTTTACGCCAGCATGTCTCCGCCTTCGATGAGCGGCGAGTTTTTTGGCCTGTTCAGTATCATGTCCAAGTTCGCCTCATTCGTCAGCCCGATATTTTTCATTATTTCCGTCTGGCTATTTGACAGCAGCCGCCCCGGTATTTTAAGCATCGTCATTCTCTTCATCATCGGCGGCTATTTGCTGTCGCGGGTGGACGTGGAGGAGGGAAAGCGGGCGGCGCAGGCCAAGGAAGCGGCGCTGGCACAGTAAAACAGTTAACGAAAAACAGTCAACAGCTAACAGAAAACGAGAAACTGGCGCACACGTTTCTCGTTTTCTGTTTGAAACTTTACAGGTGTCCCTCAACTGTCATACCCGCGAAGGCGGGTATCCACGTTATGGATTCCTGCCTTCGCAGGAATGACCTGTATAGATACTTCTGTTTTTTGTTTTTTGTTGACTGTTGACTGTTTTCTTAACTCAAAACGATTCTAACTTCAGCCACATCGGCCTGAATTTGGGCTTGCAGCGCGTCTAAACCGGCAAATTTTTGTTCGGGACGGATGCGTTGGATGAATTCTAACCGCATGGGTTGGTTGTAAATGTCCCGGTCAAAGTCGAGAATGTGGGCCTCAATAGTGACGTTGCCGCCGTTGATGGTGGGACGCACGCCGACGTTGGTGGCCGCCATATGGCGTTGGCCGCCGATCCAGGCGTAGGTGGCGTAGACGCCATTGGCTGGCCGAAGCTGCTCATCCCAGGCGGCCAGATTGGCAGTGGGAAAGCCGATGGTACGGCCGCGTTGATCGCCCATGACGATTAACCCGCGCACGTGATACGGCCGTCCCAAACAGTCAGCCACATCAGCCAC
Organism: Anaerolineae bacterium; assembly: GCA_024762695.1. Taxonomy (GTDB): domain Bacteria; phylum Chloroflexota; class Anaerolineae; order Promineifilales; family Promineifilaceae; genus JACKCC01. Next base: position 16,164 of record JANTGY010000033.1, on the reverse strand, counting down.
ATCGCCCTCAGTCAGGCTGGCCCGTACGCGGCTGCTGCTAACCACGCCATCCGCTAACTCGACCATCCCTTGTACCAATTCCACTGTAAACCCTTTCTCCTGTCCCAGTTGGCGCAAAAAAGGCACATCCCCTTCCCGCTTATAACCGAAAGAAAAATCGCCGCCCCACAATTGGCGCATGTCCAAATGGCGCTGCAATTGGTCTACAAAATCGGCGGCGCGGGTGCGGCGTACAACGTCGTTAAAATCGTGGGTAATGATTATATCGATGCCTTGCTCGGCCAATTGCGCGACGCGGTCGTCCAGCGTGGTCAGATAGTAAGGGCCGGTCAGGTTTTGTAAGACGCGCTTGGGATGGGGGAAGAAGGTGAGTACGGCCGTCCGCGCGCCTTGTTTCTTAGCGGCGGCAACCATGCTTTGCAAGACCAGTTGGTGACCGCGATGCACGCCGTCAAAAGAGCCAATGGCGACAAATGTGGGTTTTCTTTCGTTAACTTCCGGTAGTGTGTTTATTCGAATCATAAATCGAGTAATTTGGCGGACGGAATTAGAGTTCGTCCGGGGGATAGAAAATTTTGCGCGCTTGCAAGGAATCTGAGTGCGCCGTCACGATGCCGATAAAACGGCCGTCTGGCGCATAAGCGCGAGTCAGGGGTTCAATTGGTTGGTCGGGGCGGCGCGGCGGGCATTGGCCTCGCTGCAATTGTTGGACTTCGGCGGCGGTCACATCGAGGCGGGGCAAATGGACGACGGCCGTATCGCTGGGCAGCAGCGCCATCCGCCAATTTGATTCGTCTAAATCGGCCAGGGGAACGGCCGTATCCAGTCCAAAATCGCCCACCGAAACACGCCGCAGTTGGGTAAGATGCGCGCCGCAGTCTAATGCCTGGCCCAAATCATGCGCCAGCGAACGAATATAGGTTCCCGACGAAACTGCTGCCCGCAGACGAACAAAAGGCGCATTCCACGCCAACATCTCCAATTCGTAAATCGTCACCGCGCGCGGCGGCACATCCACCGTAACGCCTTGCCGGGCCAGCTTGTAAAGTGGCTGTCCCTGTCGTTTAATGGCCGAATACATGGGCGGGCGCTGTTGGATTGGGCCGCGAAACGGCTCCAGCGCTTGTTGAAATTGGGAAGGCGTGATGTGAATGAACGGCCGTTCCTCCACCACCGTTCCCTCCGCGTCATACGTGTCAGTCGCTTGGCCTAATCGCAGTGTCGCTTCATACGTCTTGGGCTGCCCCACCAAATACTCGATTAAGCGCGTCGCCCGGCCTACGCCCAGCAACAAAATACCCGTCGCCAACGGATCCAGCGTGCCGGCATGGCCGACGCGGCGAATGCCCGTCAGCCGCCTTATGCGGTTGACGACATCATGGGAGGTCATTCCGCCCGGTTTATCAATGTTGAAAATGCCTTCGGGGGGGAACATAATCGGTTTGACGCTAAAACAGCAGGTTTTTACCTACCCAATTGCTTAATCGTCATTAACCTTTTAGAACCGCTTCTTGTTGGCGGATCGATTCCTTGGTCATAGCGACGACCAGCGCTTCCGCTTTGGCTAAGGGGCCGTCCAACGTACAGCCAGAAGCCAGCGCATGACCGCCGCCGCCGAGATTAACCGCCACTTCAGAGACATTGTAAGGCGGGCGGCAGCGAAAACCCACACGCACTGTCCCATCGCTCATCTCCATCAGCGCCGCGCCCGCCGCCGCCTGGTCAACGTTAGCCAGCAGGTTAACCAAGCCGACTGTGCCTGAGCCTTTATGACCAACGGCCGTGCGTTCTCCATTGCTGATACTCGTCCAAATCAAGCCGTCTTCCATTTTCATTTTGTTTAGCCCTAACTGCCAGAGCAGCAGGGTAGAAAGTGGTTTGACCGTCATTGTTTTCTGCATCACCAACCCTAAATCAGCGCCTGCATCCATCAACTCGCCGGCAATTTTCATCGTATCGGCATTGACATTGTTGGTGCGAAACCCCAGCGTATCCGTTACCAGGCCGGTGAGCAAACTTAATGCCAGTTTGCCGGTCATGGGAATGTTTAAACTCTGGAATAAGCGGTACAAAATCTCGACCGCCGACGTGGCCGCTCCATCTATTAAATTGATGTCGCCAAATTTGGTATTGGTGATGTGATGATCAATATTGATGATGAAAGGCTTGGGATCGGGCAAATTGGCAAACGCTTTGCCCATACGCAGTTCATCGCCACAATCTACGGCAATGAGGAGGTCGTAGGCAACGGCCGTGTCCGGAACATGCCGTACCTGGTCAATAAAAGGCAAAAAATCAAAACGACGCGGCGCAGCATCATCACACACCAACGTAAACTGTTTACCTTGCTGCGTTAACGCTGCGCCAACGGCCGTTAACGACCCCAGCGCATCCCCGTCAGGGCCAACATGCGTAACCGCTAAAATATGCTTTGCTTTTTCAATAGCTTGTTGAATAGCTTCCATAATCAAGTCGAGAAAACAAACAAGAGCTAGAAAACTTCTGCTTTCTAGCTCCCATGTCGCTTTCTTGCTTTACTCCTCTGGAGGAATCTCCAAATCATCTAGAATTCGGTTGACTTCCTCGGCTTGCGCCAATCGTGGATCCCAATGGAAATGCAAATTAGGCGTGGTTCGCAAAGGGAGTCGTTGGGCCAATTCGCGTCGCAAAAAACCGGCTGCCTTCGCCAAAGCCGCCATCACATCTTCCTGACGCGAATCATCCGCTAAGGCATGGACATATATGTCCGCATATTGCAGTTCACGATCAATCGTCACTTCCGTAATCGTCAGCCCCGTCAAACGCGGGTCATTCAGATGGCGGCGGCTCAAATCGCTCATAATCACATGAATCTGATCGGCCGTACGCTGCTGTCGAATCTTACTCATGGCTGTTCGTTACCTATCAACTCGTTCGGTGACAAAGAACTCAATAAAATCGCCAGGGCGATAATCATCCCAACCGCCGATATTAACGCCGAATTCAAACCCGGCTTTCACTTCGCGCACATTTTCTGACAGATGCTTTAGACTGGCAACTGGGCCAGCGTGCAACAAAGTTGTCTCGCGGATTACCCGCGCTTTAGCGTTGCGCCTTGCCTCGCCGGTGCGCATAAAACAACCAGCAATGTTGCCCGCGCCGCGAATTCTAAAGACCTGGCGCACTTCGGCGCGTCCAATTACAACGTCGTCGTAGACAGGAGCCAACAAACCTTTCAATGCCTTTTCCACATCTTCAAAGAGTTTATAAATGATGTTGTAGGTGTTGATTTCGACCTGCTCGCTGCTGGCGGCGGCTTTGGCAATGGGATCCGCCTCTACGTTGAAACCCATAATAATAGCTTGGGAGGCAGACGCGAGCATGACATCGCTTTCATTAATGTTACCTGTGGAAGCATGTAAAATTTCAACGGCTACTTCTTCGTTGCTGAGTTTCTTCAAAGAATCGGTGATGGGTTCAAGCGATCCCTGCACGTCGGCTTTAACGATAAGATTAAGCGATTTGGCTTCCCCTTCTTGTAAACGGCTAAAAAAATCATCAAGGCTAATGACGCCAGCGTGACTAGTCGGTCGCACGCGGTTTTCTTCTGCTTCTTCGGCAATGCGTTTGCGCGCTTCTTTCTCGCTTTTGACAACGCGGAATTGATCGCCAGCTTCGGGAATGCCGTTAAGCCCCGCAACAAACGCCGGTGTAGATGGGCCAGCTTCTTTGATGATATTGCCTTTGAAATCGTACATGACCTTAATACGGCCGTAATGTTCCCCAATCACCAACGTATCGCCATGCTTCAGCGTGCCATTTTGCACCAGAAGCGTCACCATAATGCCGCGTCCGCGCTCTTTTCTAGCTTCCAAAACAGTGCCAGTCGGCGAAGCAGTCGGGTTTCCTTTAGGATCGATGTCCTCGGCTACCAACAGAATCGCCTCCAACAAATCCTCTATCCCCAACTTTTCTTTGGCCGATACCGGAATCACCATTGTATCGCCATCCCATTCGTCAGGAACTAATCCGACTTCGCTAAGTTGCTGCTTAACCAAAGGCGGATTGCTGGCCGGCAAGTCAATTTTGTTCATCGCCACAATGATAGGCACGCGGGCCGCTTGCGCATGGGCAATCGCCTCGCGTGTCTGCGGCATCAAGCCGTCATCGGAGGCGACAACCAGGATGGCAATGTCTGTTGCCTGGGCGCCGCGCGCACGCATGGAGGTAAACGCCTCATGTCCCGGCGTATCCAGAAATGTGATCAACTGCCCTTCATGCGTAGCCTGATAGGCGCCGATATGTTGCGTAATGCCGCCCGCCTCGCCGGATTGCACATTGGTTTGGCGAATCACATCCAGTAAAGACGTCTTACCATGATCAACATGCCCCAGCATGGTGATTACAGGCGGGCGCGAAACCATGTCGGTTTCATCTTCCGCTGCGAGCACAGCCCGCCAGGCCGGTTGATCGGGCGCGCCTTCTTCATCTTCAGCGTCAGCAACCTTGTCTGGCGCCGCTACTTCATAACCCATCTCCTCCGCAACAATAGCTGCGGTATCGAAGTCAATCTCCTGGTTGATGTTGGCCATGATGCCATTGCTCATCAACTCTTTGATGACATTGATAGGGCTGACGTCCATTGCCGCCGCCAATTCGCGGACTGTAATAAAATCCGTTATCTCGATTAGCATTTTAGTTTCACTCATTCATCCACTCCCGGCAATATAAACAAGGTTGATTTACTTGCTTTACGCTGCCTCCGCTTGATGATCGGCCGTAATTGGTTTGTGGGTGACAATCTCGGCCAGATCGCGTTCTGATACTTCAGTTGACAGCGTTTGGTTCAACAACCGAACATTGCCCGCTAATTTGTCCCAGCAAGCCACATTGTCGCATAAATATGCGCCGCGTCCATTACGTTTTCCGGTTGGATCAACAACGACCCCCGCGTCTGGCGTTCGCACAATTCTTGTCAACCGGCGCTTGTCGGTCTTTTGGCGACAGACAAGGCAGGTTCGCTGCGGTATATGCTTTATCTGCTTGCGTTTTTTGCCCACTATTTTCACACTATCTTTGTTCAGCGGCTAATTAACGCAAGTCCACAAAGGCTAAATCTGGGACATAAATGAATTAGCGTTCATTGCCGCCGCTTTTAGGTGAAAGTGGGAAAATAATCGGCAATCTATAAAAACCGTTCTCCCACTTTCCCTGAGTAAACCGCAGAGAAATGGCATTTTGTTCATCCTAAAACTTTCTGCGGTTTACCAAAACCCATAACTAGAAATCATCTGTATCGAAATCTTCCCATTCGGGACGGCCGCGTCGTTTACGCTTACGTTTTACAACAACTTCGCCTATTTCTTCATCAAACACCAACTGTTTCCCCTTACCGCGTCGCGCTTTCTCGGCTTCCTTCTCCCGTTCTTCAGCGCGGGTTGGTCGGGCAATCACAATAGCTGGTTTTTCTTTCTTCTTCGGTTTGGGTTTTTCTTTAATTTGGACTAACGGCCGTGATAAATCATCAATTGCCGCTATCGGTTCCTCTTCATCCTCAGGCTCTTCTTCCGCTTCCGGTTCATCAGCCGGTTCATCGTCCATCTCCACAGGCTCGTCGGTAACGGCCGTTTCGACCTCCGCTTCAACCTCAATGGATTCGGCCGCCTCATCGCCTTCGGCAACGTCTGCCGTTTCAGCTTCCACCGCCATTTCGACGACCGCATCGCCTTCAGCTTCTACCTCAGCGGCAACCTCGCCTTCCGAGACTGGCAATTCGTAATTAGCCACAAACTCCTTTAGCGTATCTAATCCCTTCTCGCCAAACCCACGGAAGTTCAGAAAAACATCATCGCCCAAGAGCAGATTAAACATAACATCGCCGACACTTTCTATCTCATTGTCTAGCAACAAATTATGAATACGCCCAGGCAAGTCCAACGCATCCAGCGGAAGATCCCAAGCGACAGCCGGCACTTGTTTACGGGCGGCAGCGCGTTCTTCGCGTACTTCTTCATGCTCCAATGCTTGGGCGGCAATAATACTACCCTCAATGGCATTAACCAGCCGATCCAGAACAAAATAATCTTCAGAAGTGATGGGACGCCCAGCTTCCTTTTTAGCCAGAATACCCTGCACCTGATCAAGAAGTTTTTCATCCTCGCGGACAGCCGCATCTACTGCGGGATGATCAATATGAGTCAACGAATCCATCGCTGATTCAGTTAGGCTTTTAATATCAATGCGCCAGCCTGTCAGCTTGGCGGCCAAACGCGCATTCTGCCCTTCGCGACCAATAGCTAATGATAATTGGTCGTCCGGCACAACAACAATAGCCGTCTTCCCATCGTCGGGATGATCGTCCAGAAACACATGCGAAACACGCGCCGGGCTGAGCGCTTTAGCAATGAATGTTTTTTGGTCGGGATTCCACTCAATAACATCAATTTTCTCGTCATTTAGTTCGCGGACAATGCTTTGAATACGCACACCGCGCATCCCAACACAAGCCCCCACTGGGTCAACGCCGGGCTGCAAAGCCATAACCGCCACCTTAGAACGCTGCCCTGCCTCGCGGGCGATGCTTTTCAGGTCTACCTGCCCGTTATAAATTTCTGGCACTTCCAGTTCTAACAGGCGGCGTAACAGGTTACGATGATTACGGCTGACAAAAATCTGCGGCCCGCGATTAGTGCGACGCACTTCTAGCACGTAAACGCGAATTTTGTCATGCGCCCGGTATCGTTCGCCGCGAACTTGCTGGCTTTTAGGCAAAGTGGCTTCAGTGCGACCCAGACCAATTGTGATATGTTGACCGCTGATGCTTTGCACCGTGCCATTCACTAATTCACCCTCACGACCAGAGAAATCTTCATATAATTGCTCTCTCTCAGCCTCACGGACGCGCTGAAGCAGCACTTGCTTGGCTGTTTGGGCAGCAATACGGCCGAAACTCTCGGTTGTGCTGTCTACCAAAAGCACATCGCCCAAGACTGGTTCGGTGATTTCCGATTCTGGATGTCGCAAACGGCCGGCATTTTTCAACAATACTTCAGTTCGAGAATCCACAATGCTGTCCACAACTTCTTTTTCAGCATAGATGGTTGGCTCGCCAGTACGCGAATCAATCTCGGCAACGACCTCTTGGGTATTGCTGACATTCATATCCCGACGATAAGCAGACACTAAAGCCGTTTTGAGCGCGCCAAAAACATCATCTTTAGACAATCCGCGCGATTCACATATTTCATTAAAGGCAAGAATAAATTCGCTTTTCATTCAAGCAACTCCGCACATTCATTTCTTAATTTCTACCGTAACTATTCAGATATTTTTCAACTGTCATACCCGCGAAGGCGGGTATCTACTCTGTGGATTCCTGCCTTCGCGGGAATGACCTGTAAAGTCACGTATTCTATCTATAGAAAACAAAAAAGTGGGGAAAGCCCACTTTTCGCACACAACATATCCGTCAAACTAGTAAAAAAATTATAGCATGGCCTGATTATTCAAGCAAGCAGGGATCGCAATCTCTAACTTGCGCTGTTTCGTTGCGTTTTTCGTTAATGGTCAAGTTGAATGGTTAGCCCAGCGTCTCCCGTGATTTTTAAGGCTCTGGCGTCGCTGTGGGCGGCAATGTAGGCGATGGCGTCACAGGCAGCGTACTGGTGGCGATGGGCGTTGTCTCCCCTTTGGTAGCAATTGGCGTGGGTGTGTTGGTGGTGGTGGGCGTCGTTGTGGCTGTCGCCGTTGGCGTGTTGGTAGGCGTAGGTGAAGGGGTTGGCGTCGGTTTTAACAAGGTTAACAGCGTGCGCGTTTCCATCGATACCGGATCGTCTTCCGGCGTGAATGGGTTGTCCGGCCCAAAGATGGTCGTTTTCAACGTAATCGCGCCAAAAAGTCGAATAGGCGATGTGTCCCAAATGGCGAGACGGCCGTTTTCCACCGCATTCGGTTGTAATTCTTGCACCATCCCCCAGCCGCCAGGCTCTTCGCCCAGGCCGTACTCCACTACATAACCGCCAAAATTAGGGCTGTTGGCCGAGCCGAACACCTCAACCGTGTCAATAATTTCCGCGCCGGCCGCCGGCTGTGAAATGGCAACCTGCGGTCGGGGAAACGCCTCGCAAGTCTGCGTCGGCGGCAGGCGCAAAGGAATACCGATGCCCAATCTGTTGGCCCATGCTTGTCCGCCAGATGTTTGCTCCAACCACTGCCGCGCCGCCGCCTGTTCCCGTCCGCGAACAGATTCATGGCTGTTAACCAGGATGGTGAAGAAACTGGCGTCGTATACCGCATCGGGGCAAGCGGCCGTCGCCCGCTGCAAGCTCCACAAATCAATCGGCGTTTTTTGGATGAAATCCAGCCCCGCGTCCTGCGGCGGTTGGTCGCTGGCAAACAGTTCCAGGCGTCGGTTGGCGCAGTTAGCGCTGGGCCGCGTCCCTGAATCGGCGCAAATCTCAATCTCGGTCACGCCGGACGGCCGTACAAAATCCAACGGCGGCTTATCGGCGTGATATTGGCTCATGAAGCTGTTCCAGATGGGCGAAGCGACCTGGTAGCCGGACTGTCCTGACCCAATTGGTTGATTGTTGGTGTTGCCCGTCCAAACGGCCGTCACCACATGCGGCGTAAACCCAATCGTCCAGGCATCGCGCACATCAAACGCATCCGTGCCCGACGTGCCCGTCTTGGCGGCGGCGCGATGGCCGCCAATGACCAAATTATTGTTGAGGCCAAACTCCGGCTGGCGGGCATCGTTGTCTGACAAAATATGGCTCAACAGATAGGCGTGTTCGGGGCGGACAACCTGTCCTTGTGTTAAATCGGGCGGCGTTTGCTCAAACAACACCTCGCCGCGCCGGTTTTCGATGCGCGACAAAGCGTATGGCTCAATGAAGCGGCCTTGATTGGCCAATGTACTGAAAGCGGCTGCCATCTCGATGGGCGCGATTTCGCCGCCGCCCAGGGCTAACGCCAGTCCGTAATTGCGCGGCTGGCCCACTTCGGCGCAGCCCGCGTCTTGCAGCGAAGTCAGCCCCAACTTTTGCATGTTGGCGATAAAGTTGCACACGCCGACGAATTCCAGCGCTTTGACGGCCGTAATGTTGTACGAGTTGCCCAAAGACGGCCGTAACCGCAGCGGCCCGTGAAATTGATCGTCGTAATTCTTCGGCTCGTAAGGCGGGTTCGTACCATCAGGGAACTGCGTGGGCACATCCCAAATTAACGTAGACGGCGTCCACCCCTGTTCCATCGCCGACAAATAGACCAGCGGCTTAATCGTCGAACCCGGCTGGCGCGGCGATAGGGCCATATTCACCTGCCCGTCAATCGCCTCGTCATTAAAATCCAAACTGCCCACCAGCGCCAAAATCTCGCCCGTGTCCGGTTTGATGGCCACCAGCGCGGCATTGTTGGCCCCGGCCGCATTAATCGCGCCCCGATTAGCGGCAATCGTCTCCTCCGCCAGCCGCTGCGCCGTCGGATCAAGCGTTGTCTCAATCCGCAGCCCGCCGCGATAAATCGCCTGCGATCCCAACAATTCTTCCGCCTGCTGCAAGACCGTCACCGTGAAATGGGGATGCTTAATCGTTAGCGTCGGCGGCGTCATGTTATAAACACGCAAATTCATCTCCGCCAACGCCGCATTAGCCTCATCGAGCGTGGCATATCCCTCAGCCATCATCAAAGTCAACACTTCGCCCTGACGGCCAATCGCCTTTTCTGGGGCAGTGTACGGGTCCCAAAGCGCCGGCGCCTGGGGCATCCCGGCCAGCAGCGACGCTTCGGCCAGAGTCAGTTCAGCGGCCGATTTGTTGAAATAGGTCTGCGCCGCCGCTTCGATGCCGTAAGCGCGGTTGCCATAATAAATCTCATTCAAATACAGCTCTAAAATCGTATTCTTATCGTAAGTGCGCGTTAATTCGGCGGCTAAAATAATTTCGCGCACCTTACGCCGGAAGGTCACTTCAGTTCGCTCGTCTTCATCCAGCAAAACGGCACGGACAAGCTGCTGGGTGATGGTGCTGGCCCCGCCCATCAGCTCTTGCTCCCGCGCCGCCTCGACGATGGCGCGGGCGATGCCGATGGGGTCGAAACCGGGATTTTCATAAAAACGGGAATCTTCAGTAGCAATGGTGGCGTTGACGAGATGGGGCGAAATCTGATCCAGCGTAACGCGGGTGCGGTCGCCGGCGTTGGGATCAATGAGCGAATAGAGCAAGTTACCGTCCCGGTCATAGATGCGGGCCGTCTCGAAATCGCTGGCCTGCTCTAACAGTTGGGTCGGTTCGGGCAAATCGCTGGCGATGGATTGGTAACCGAGCGCCGCGCCAATGACGGCTAGCGCCACCCCGCCGATAGCTAAAATGATGCTGGCGATGATGATGCGCGTAAAGCAGCCGCGCCAATTACGGCGGCGGCGGGTTTGCGGTTTGGGACGAATCGGGCGCCGCTGTTTGGGGATGGCGACTTTAGTGGTTGGCTGTTGGGGGCTGGGGGTTGAGGGCAGGGGGCTGGGGCGCGGCCGTTCGCGGACGGGCGGTTTGGTGGGCAACGGGCGCTCGACAGGGCGTTGCACGATGGTGGGGGCGTCGCTGGGATCGGACGGCTTGGATTGTTTTGGGTCGCGTTGGGGGCGGCGAATGGGGTGGAACGGCTGGGTGGGCGCTTCGGAGACGGGCGGTTCGCTGCCAGGGAAGGCAACGCGGGGCTGAATTTCGGTGGCGTCGGCGTCGTGGACTAACGGCCGTTCCTGCGGCGTTAAATCAGCGGCAGCGAGCGGTAAAGGCGGGGTTTCTGGTTTGTCAGGCGGCGTAACGGGGGGCAAATCGGCCGTTTCCTCATCCTCGGCCATTAACTCAAACAACGAGACTGTCTGCGTTTCGCCCAAATCAGTCTCTGCATCCCCCACAGCAGCCTCATCGCCGCTTTGTTCCGGTTCAATCGGAAGCGATTGCCCTTCCTCCGGTTCCTGATTTTCGTCGCCAGTAATATGCTCTTGCTCGTCGCTCATCATGCCAGCCTCTAGCTCTAGCTCTCGCCTCTCGCTTTCACCAGCATGATCCAATCGCCACGCTGGACAACTTTGCCATCCTGGTTAATGACGCTGTACTTCATCGTAATGTTCCCGCCGCCGAGTCGTTTGAGCGCTTTTTTAGCCGTAATCTCAATTTGCACATGCACCGTATCGCCAATAAATGTGGGTAAACTAAATTTGGCGCTTAACTCACGAAAAGCCAAAACTGTCCCTTCGATTACGCCAGTACGAACGGCCAGCCCAGTGGCGATAGATTGTACCAGCAACCCATGGGCGATGCGCTGTCCAAACGCATAATTGGCCGAGTAGTCAGCATCGGTATGAATCTGATTAAAATCGCCTGATAATCCGGCAAAAGTCACAATATCGGCTTCGGTAATAGTGCGTCCGGCCGTGATTACCTTTTGCCCAATCTCAAACTCTTCAAAATGAAGTCCGCGCGGTTGGTAAGTTAATTTGGTCATGGTTCATCCTTCGGGAAGATTGGGAGACTGGAGATTAGAGATTGATCTAGTCTCTAGTCTCTCTCCCCCAGTTTCTGTTCTTTATTCTTCAACCGCCGCCAGCTTTTCGGCCTGGTCGGCGATGGTTAAGGCGTCAATAAAGGGGTCTAACGCGCCGTCCATAACGGCCGAAAGATTGTGGCTGGTAAAGCCAACTCGATGGTCCGTGACGCGGCTTTGGGGGTAGTTGTAAGTGCGAATTTTTTCGCTGCGATCGCCGCTGCCCACCTGCGATTTGCGATTGGCGGCCTGCGACTCATGTTGTTCGGCTTCGGCCGCCTCTTGCAGGCGAGCTTGGATGATGGCCATGCCTAGCTGTTTGTTTTGGGTCAGGCTGCGTTCGGATTGGATTTTGACAAAGAGGCCAGAGGGTTTATGAACAATGCGGGCGGCGGTGGCGTTCTTTTGCATATGCTGCCCGCCAGGGCCGGAAGAGAAGGTAGACGTAATTTCCAAATCGCGTTCATCCAGTGTAATTTCCACCGCTTCAATCTCTGGCATAACAGCAACAGTGACGGCGCTGGTGTGGATACGGCCCTGAGATTCGGTGATGGGGACGCGCTGGACGCGATGGGTTCCGCTCTCAAATTTAAAGCGTGAGAAGGCTCCCTTGCCTTTGACGGCCATCGTAACTTTGCTGTAACCGCCAACGCCTGTTCTGTTTTCGTCCACGATTTCAATTTTCCACTTGCGACTTTCGGCGTAACGCGTATACATACGCAGCAAATCGCCGGCAAAAATGCCCGCCTCGTCGCCGCCGGTTCCGGCCCGAATTTCAATGAAGACGTTTTTATGGTCGCGGGGGTCTTTAGGGATAAGGAGCAACTTCATGTGTTCTTCAAGTTGTTCTAATCGTGTCGTTAATTCCTCAATTTCCTCTTTAGCCAAGGCGATCATTTCATCGTCGTCTTCCAATTCGACCAACTCGTGGGCATCGGCTAATTCTTGGGATAATGTTTGATGGCGACGGTAAGATTCAACCAGCGTTGTGATTTCTGCGCGTTCCTGAGCCAGTTCGGTTAATTTCACATGGTCGGCCAGGACGACGGGGTCGGCCATTTGTCTTTCGATTTCGTCGTAGCGAGCGACGACTTTGGCTATTTTATCTAGCATGTTTTCCTAATTTGCGTTATTTGTTTACAACTATACACCTGTCTCTTGCTTGTCATACCCGCGAAGGCGGTATCCAACTCATGGATTCCTGCCAGCGCAGGAATGACCTTTACAGTGACATTTATTTTATGTTGCTGTTTCCAGGTGGCATTGGTTTGTTGCGATTATAACGGCTGACGTAGGCGCGTCAAGGCGGCCAACGGGAGGCGGGCTGCGCCAATTTGAATCCTTTTACGGGCTGCGACGTTATCTTTGATGAAAGGTGTCTTTCTATTACGAAAGGGGTGAATGTTTTGGCAGTAAGCGATGCGCAGTTGGTCGAACAGGCCCAGGGAGGCAGCGCCGAAGCGGTCGGCGATTTATTCGATCGCCATCATCAATCCATTTTTCGCTATGTTTGGTCGCAAGTGCAAAACGAGCAGTTGGCCGAAGATTTGACGGGCGAGGTTTTTATGCGCATGGTGAATCATTTACCGACGTATCAGCTAACCGAGGTTCCTTTTCGCGCCTGGCTTTATCGAATCGCTCGCAATTTGATTGTGGATCAACGGCGCTCAGAAAACGGCCGTCTTCCCACCCCGCTCCATCATATCCAAAGCATAACCCAACCCGGCCAGGACCCGGCAGCCATCGCCGAAACCCAATTAACGCTAGATCAGGTTGCTCGCGCTTTGGCGCAGTTAGCCCCCCTCTACCGCGAGGTAATTGCGCTGCGTTTTTTGGCGGGTATGCCGTTGCGCGAAACAGCCGAAACGCTGGATAAAAGCGTCGCTGCCGTCAAATCCATCCAGCATCGCGGCCTTACCGCTTTGCGCGCCAGATTGAAGCAAGACAAGGTAATCATATGAAAACCCCAGAAGAATTGCTGCAAGATTTCTTGGAACAAATAGATCAAGGCGTTTCCGGAGCCGACAATCTGGCCGGTTTAGCGTCAGAGGAGACGGCGCTGCTGCAATTGGCGACTAATCTGCGCCAATTGCCCCTGCCTGCGCCCAGCGCTGGTTTTGCGGGGCAGCAGCGCGCCCACCTGCTGAGTCATGCCGCCAAAACCCTGCCGATGAACGGCCGTTTCCCCCACTGGTTATCGTTCAATAAATGGAAGCGTTTTGGATTTCTGCCCGTTTTGGCCCTACTCGCCGTTCTTCTCCTCTTGATGTATCTTTTTATATCTCGTGATGCGTTGGGGGATATGGGGCCGGGCACGGCCGTTAGCCCCCTGCTCACCCCAACATCCACGGCAACAATAACAACCACCGCAACGGTGACGCCAACGGCGACCATAACGCCGACCATGACGACAACGCCGACAGCAACTGTAACAATTTCGGCAACGGCAACCATCACGGCGACACCCACCGTAACGACAACGGCGACCATAACGCCTACGGCAGCAATCACGCCGACTGTTACATTGACGCCGCCCCTGCCAATCCTGCCGCCCCCATCAGCCAAGGTTACACTTTGCCACAAGCCAAACTCCAAGAACCCGCGAACGATTACGGTGGATCAGTCGGCCCTGCCCGCCCATCTCGGTCATGGCGATACATTAGGCCCTTGCCCATAAAAGCGCTAGTATTAGCGCATCATGGAATTAAAATTCACCTCTTTTGCTGTAGAAACGATTACGCCCCAATTTTTGTTAAACGGCCGTTTTCAACCGCGCGGCGATCTGTTTATTTACTTGAATGATCGCCGTCATCTCTTCTTTCATTTCAGTGAAACAGTCTTCCGCCCCATGCTGGCTGCCTATCAAGTGAACCCCGTCAAATTGCCCGATATGAACATCAGTTGGCGTCACATCGTATACATGAGTCTGCTAGAAGAGGATATCCTTGAAAATTTGCAAATCCTGCAATCCAAACGACCCGTTGCCTTTTATACAGATAGGTTTGCCATTCGCGGCGCATTACACGTGAACCCTGACGCCCACGAGCAAGATTTAGTGGATGAGACGCGCGATTTCTTAGTGGTAACCGATGCGATGATTTATCCACTGCGCCCTGTAAAAGCGGTTCCGTCAAAAAAGGCGCCTCTGTTAGCTTTGAACCGCCATCATATTTTAGGCTACCACATCGTTAAACCTAAAGATACGCCTTAATGCCGATTATGGGTCATCCACAAATAAGTTATCGGAATTGGTGGATGTCCTTTGCGTAACCATCCTTCTAAAAAGGGAAGTGTGGGACGGTTACTTAGCTAATGCGCGTTTACAAGCGATAGATCTGACCGGACTGTGCGATTTCGGCGCCAGCAGCCAGGATTGCGGCGCGTTCGGGACTGTCCAGGTCAAGCGCCGGGTTGGTGTGGTTAAGGTGGGTCAACACAAGCTGGCCGGGCAAATTGGCAAACAACTGCAAAGTTTGGGGGACAAGAGGATGGGCTACGGGATCGCGTCCGCCTAATTCATCAACGCTGTAAAAACTGGCATCCACTAACGCATAATCAACTGAATGCAGCGTTTCCTGCGCCTGCGGCCACTGCTCCCAAGCGTCAATATCGGGCAGGTAGAGCAGGGAATGGGCTGGCCCCTGAATGCGGAAGGCGAACGTGCCTGCCCCCCATTCATCGCGGTGGGGAACGGGAACGGCCGTTACCGCCAAATCCTGACCTAATGCCAGCGTTTCGTGGGGGTAAAACGGCCGTAAATCAACCCCGCTAACCATTGGCCGCCACAACACGTTTTCCCGCAGCAAATCCATCAAACCCGGAGCGGCATACACCGGCAGCCCGCTAACCGCCATCGCCTCCGGCCCCAACTGCGGCAGACCGCCAATGTGCCCCATATGGGCGTGCGTGAGGAAAATGCCGTCCGGCTGACGCAGCCGATTGGGGTGCGTGGGATGCGGCCCCAGCGCGGCGGCCAGTAAATTGAGCTGCTGTTTGATGTCCGGCGCAGCGTCAATCAACCAGACTTTGGGTGTGTCGCCCCGCCCGTCCACAATGCCCAAACAGGCGGCATATTCGGCCCGGCGCGGATCGGCGTAAGCGGCAGCGCAGCGAGGACAGCGGCAGCCCACGTGTGGTAGTCCGCCATCCTGCATAATGCCCAGGATAACGGCCGTAACCCCTGAAAATTCACTCAAAAACATGAAACGCCTCCATGAGGTTAGGCAAACACAAAAAAACCTCCGAGGCGACTTGACCTCGGAGGTTCCATTTAACAAGATTTTTTCTTAGCCGCCAAATCCAGGCAAAGTGGGCAGCGGCAGCGGCGTCGGCAAGGGCGGCATGACTGGCGGCGCCGTCGGCGCGGGGGGCAAAGTCGGTACAGGCGTCGGGGCCGGCGGCACGGCCGCTTGGGTAGCCGCTTCCGCGGCCTGCGTCGCGGCATAATTGGCCGCTTCGGCAGCCTGCGTCGCGGCGTAATTGGCAGATTCAGCCGCTTGCGTGGCGGCGTATTCAGCGGCCTGCGTGGCGGCGTGTTCGGCAGCTCCTGTGGCTTCGGCGTTCGCGGCCTCGATGGCGGCTTCGGCAGCCTGCGTCGCGGCGTAATTGGCAGCCTCAGCGGCCTGGGTCGCGGCAAAATCTACC
>JANTGY010000032.1 GCA_024762695.1 Anaerolineae bacterium | reverse complement strand
GCGTCTAGCCGGTCTTGCAGCGCGGCGAGTTGGGTTGATAGCTGGTGAATTTCGTTTTGATGATGATGGTGCAAGGCGTCGAGATAGAGCGCCCAACGGCCGTATACACGGTTAACGGCCGTTTGCTTCTCCCCAAATTTTTGCAAATAGAAAAGAACAAGAGCATGAATCCCAAGTTTGATGCGTTGGATAAAAGAGCCGACGAGCGGGATGTTTGTCGGCTGCGCTTCGAGATCGATAGCCAAGGTTTCGGCCATGGCCGATTCAATTTCGCCAGTGTCGCGCCAGATGGAATCGTCTGGCGGCGCGACGGGGCTTTTTATGTCGGGGATGGTGGGGGGAACGGCCGTTTGCCGCCATTGTTGCAGCCGTTTTGTTTGCAACTGCATCTCTTTCGTCGCTGCCGCCATCTCTTGCAGCATGGTGATGAGCATGTCGTTCAGTTGAAATTGGCGGCCAATGATTTCTCGCAGTTGAGGCAGTTCCTGGCCGGGTTGGAATACTTCATCGCGCAGCTTGTTTTGATGCTGTTTGACTTGTTGGATGGCTCGCCCCAGATCATCTTTGGAGATGGCTCCCTGCGCCAGTTCAAATTCGATGTCATTCAAAATGTGTTGATTGGTTATGGTATAAGTCATATTGTTCCCTTGGGAGATTAGGGATTGGGGGCTGGAGACTGGGGAAGCGTCTCTAACCCCTAGCCCCCAGCCCCTAATCTCTTTTCCCAATGCGCAATCATGGGTCGGTACACAGCGGCAAAGCGGCGCGCCATTTGGACATGGGTGAATTTTGCCAGCAACTGTTCTCGCCCAGCCATGCCCATTTCATAAAGCTTAACCGGCGATTGTAAAAGGGTGATGATAGCTGCTGCCAAAGAATCGGGCGCGCCTGGCTCGGCCAGCAGACCGGTAACGCCTTCGTCTATCACTTCAGGAATACCGCCAGCGCGGCAGCCAATGACCGGCTTGGCGTAATTCATTGCTTCTAAATAGATGAGGCCAAACGATTCATACAAAGAAGGGGCGACAAATAAATCGCAAGATTGATATTGTCGGTGTAACTCTTCATCGCTGACAGCGCCGGTAAAGTGGACGCGGTCGGTCAAATCGGGGCGCTGGCGGGCGAAGTAGGCGGCGTAATTCAGGCCGGTTTTCTTTTGGAAACCATCTTGATGGCTGTTGTCGCCGCCGACGATGATGAAGCGGACGTTGGGAACGCGCTGCACGATTTGGGGAATGGCGGCGAACAGGTCGCGGATGCCTTTGCGTTTTTCCAGACGGCCCACGTAGAGGATGGTGAGGGTGTCGGGCGGATTTTCGTGGGGGAACGGCCGTATCGCTTCATCAGGCGCGGGCACAATCCCGTATGGCACAATCGTCTGCCGGTCATCGGGCAGAGGAACGTCGTAAACCTGGCGCACATTGTTCAGCGTGGCCTGGGTGTTAGGGGCGATGTGGGTGGCTTTTTGGATGAGTGTGCGCTCCATCTCGCCCATCAGGCGGGCGTCGGTACTCAGTTCATGCTGCAAATCGTCAATTTGTTTGGCGGCGGTGACTAGGCGGACGAGGGTGGGAATGTTGTTGGCAACGGCCGTTACCAACCCATCCATCTGCCACAACGGCGAATCGACCACCTGAATGCCGTCATTTAGCGCCAACTGTTGTACCTTATCATGAACGGCATGGCTGTAATTAAGGATGTTGTACAGACGCGGGTAAAGACGGTAGCCGCTGTATCGCTGCTGCCCCAGCGGAATGCGATGGACATAAGCCCCATCATAAAAAGAAACTGATTCCTCCGGCCCGCGTGTAATCACGTGAACGGTGTGGCCTAGCTCAAACAAGCCGCGCGCCATCAAATTGGTTAGCCGCCCCACGCCTTCGTATTGGTGCGGCGGGTAGGCCATGCTCAGCAAACAGATACGCATGGGCGCGTCGGCCATCGTGATTGTTGGCTGCCGCCCGCTGATGGGGTCAACGGCGGGCTGGATGGCGGACTCTTTATTCTGGAAGGGGCGAATCGGATCGGTTGTATTTATCATAGATTGAGCGGTGGCGGCGGGAATGTCGCGCGGTTGACGGCGCAAGCCGTGATAGGTTCCACTGAGCGCGCCGCGCGCCTCCTGCACAACCATTTTACCATACTGCCACAGCGAGATTTTGCGCTGGCGGCGTAATCCGCCATACCAGAGTAAATGACCGTGCCAGAGATGCAGGCCGCGCAGGCCAATATCTCGCCAGGAATTGCCCCCTTTTGGCCCGTTTTTGATGTTGAAATAGAAAGCGGCTTTGGTCTGAATCCACCAGTTGCCGATGGAGGTGTTGATTTGCCGGTTGCGGCTGGAGGCAGGGGCGTGGTAAACGACGGTTTCTTGGACGGGGTGAATAATTTTGCCAGCGTTGATCAGGCGGAGGGCGATGTCGTTGTCGTCGAATACCCATTGGTAAAATTCATCAAATCCGCCTACTTCCAGTAAATCGCGCCGGCGGTAGGCCATGTTGGTTCCCATCATACGGCCGTGCCACTGATACCCGTTTCCGGGCGGTACAATGGCATCCACCCAAGAACTCCGCACATCGACCTGCTCGGCCAGCCCGGAGGCGATGCCGATATGATGTTGAATCATCGGGGCGTCTGGGGTGATGCGGTACACTTTGCCGCCTGTGCCTGCCAACAAGGGGTCAGCAAAGAGGCGGTTGAGTTGGGCCAGCCAATGGCGGCTGGGGACGGCGTCGTCGTCAATGTAAGCCACAATATCGCCTCGCGCCGCCAGCAGGCCGATATTGCGCGATTGGCTGAGATTGGCGGTGGGGCAGCGCAGGATTTGGATACGGCCGTCATACGCAGCCAGCGCCTCCAGCGTGTTATCTTTTGTCGGCCCAACCACAATAATGAGTTCAAAGTGAGGGTATGATTGGCTCTCCAATGCCCGCAGCAGAGCCGCCAACGAATTCGCCCTGTCCACTGTGTTGACGATGAGAGAAAAGGTGTGGTTAGCGGTACTCATAATCGGTCAGCGTTTCGAGCAAGGTCAGACGTTGGTTGATTTGTTGATCTAACAAGTCTAACCGAGCGACGTGCAGGGTGTTGAGTTGGGCCAGCAGCAGGTAGTCGCGGAAGGTGATGAAGCTGAGGGGACGCTTCACAAGCAGTCGCCACAGTCGCTTACCAAGCGGTTCGGGTTGGGTGTCATTGGGGGCGCGAAAATAGATTTTAGAGAGTAGTTCGTATTCTTGTTGGCGCAGCGCTTCTCGTTTTTGTTGATTGGCGTCGGTGTGGCGATGGGCGCGCGCCCAGGCCAACCGCATCAGTCGCGTGAAGCCCACGCTAATCAACCGTTCATGCTCTTTTGAAACGGGTTCGCCCAGGTCGCGCTGGCGGGCGTTGGCGATGACGGCTTGATCGCGTAATGTGTCGCGAGCGGCCAGCAAGCGTCCCATTATTTGACTGATGTGGTTATCGGTCTGGTTGATGGCGTCAGCTTCGGCGGCGAAGAAGTCGCTAAGCTGGGCGGCGTTGAAATGTTTGATGATGAAGCGGTAGCGGGAACGATGCTGGTTGGCGCTGTGTTTGAGGGGGTCTTTTTTCCATGCGCGGCTGCTGAAGAGGTGGGTGGCTTTGACCTGGGGGACATAGGCGGTTTGGAAGCCGTTGTTGCGGGCGCGGTAGCAGTAATCGCTTTCTTCAAAGTAGCCGGGATAGAAGTCGTCGTCGAAACGGCCGTTTTGTTCCCACACCTCGCGGCGGATGGCAAAGACGGCCCCATTGACATAATCTGTGATTTGGGGTTCAGGGGGGGAAGGAACGGCCGTTGCGTGTTCCCCGTATCCATCGGGGTGGCGGATGTGGGCGCCAGCGTGGTTGACGGTTCCGTCGCTATTGTAAATCGTGCCGCCCGCGATGCCAATTTGGGGGTTTTGGGTGAAGGTTTGGGTAATGGCTGCTAACCAGCCCTCATGCGGTAAACAATCTTGATTCAGCAGAACAAAAACGTTCCCTTGTGCGGCCGTCATTCCGGCATTTACCCCGCCGGCAAACCCTAAATTGACTGGTTGTTGTATTAGGCGAACCTGGGGGAACTGCTCGATGATGATTGTGGCTGACTCATCGGACGAAGCATTATCTACACAGATAATCTCTAGCGGCGTTTCCCCAGAGTGGGTAAACACCGCCTCCAGACATTGTGCGATGACGGATTCGCCGTTCCAAACCGGGATGATGATAGACACATTCATTGTCGCCATAATAATTTAGTCGTTTGTCGGCTCGGAAAAATTCATTGCGCTATTTGAAAGAAATTGCAAACTCTTTCATAGCAAAACCAAGTTGACGAGCATCTCCATTATCTGAATTCATATCAATAGGACGGAAATTTCCCGCTTCAAGTTCAAAAACAATTTCGTTCCATCCTGAATTTAAATCTAAATCTACAATAAGGGGATGCCCTAATTGTCCGCTTAAATATTTAGGATCGCTATTGTTTACTGTAATTGTAAACACCCCCTCATGGCCCAAACCATCAACACTACTGGGGGAATGAACAGCCCCCAATAGTGTTTCAAGCTGAGCTTTTTTATCCCCTTCAGGGTTGTGGATCCACAATGATGACGGCGACATAGCCCAATACCACTGCATCCCAGAATCGTCCCAATTTTCAGGCTTATACCAGCCTGAACCATACCCAATTTGTATGCCATTTTGAAGAAAATAACTAGTATAAGGTACATTCGAGGTTCGCAGATTAACTCTGTCCAGAGAGACCCCATAAGACTTTTCCGAAGGATCACTATCATTACCTTCAAAGTTTAAGGTGACAGTTTGGATGCCGGCATTTAATAACAAGGGTAATGTAATTGTATGGTCAACCTTGATCTCAGAGTTTACTGAAATACCATTTGCCGATTCTAACGTGATATATAATTTGCGGAAGACGTCGGTTTCGGTATTGATATTTTTCATTAATATATCTAATTCAGCAATTTGAGGAACTGGCGAAGCAATGGAGAATGATATTGGCGAGCTAGTCCATTTATTGGCATTTATTAATGCGATACTGGGAATAATATCCGTTTTGTTGAGGGACTGTGAGACCTCATAAACTGCAACTAAATTGTCATCAACAATGGGGGATCCCAGAGGAAAGGTTTCATCAATAAATTGAAGAGAATTCAATTCGCCCCATGACCCTTCATGATAATTCGTATACGAGTCCTGAGGTTTATGAAAGACAACATAGCGATAATCATTTGCGGCAAGTTCATATTCCATGTTTTCATAACGATTCGCAGGATTTCCGTTTATAAGAATATTTTCATATGTGGGGGAATCTGGAACCTTTTCACTGATAATATGTCCAAATATTGGATGAGGTACATATACACGGGCTAGATAGCCAGATGCAATACCCTTCTTATGCACCATTTGATACATTTGGTAATAAGTAGAATACGAAACATACCAAGTAGAATATCTATGAGTTGAGTCTGGTTTGATCGGGAGATCGAAAACATTATATTGTTCGGTATCCTTGGCCAGTTCCCTATAGAAATTTGGAATTGGCCGAAGAGGTAGACGACTGAATGTTGAAGGCCAAGTTTCCAGAAGGAGTACGGCCATAACCAGAATTGTAATGGGTAAATGCCAAATTTGTTTGAAGTTGTCAGTTAACCTTTTTAGACCAAAAGCAGACAAGATAGAAATGCCAACATAAGCAACGAACATGAAACGCCCTGGAGTACGCAAGAATTCTAGTCCAGGTAAAGACACTAAGAATGCATAAGGCATCAAAATTGGGATTTCAAACTTTGAAAAATTTGTTTTGCCTAATATGGTAAGTGTTGGGCCAAATGAAAGAATAACAAAAAAGAAAGCAAACCAGAACCATTTTCGTATGGATTTGTTTCTGTTTTTGTATCCCATGAAAGTTAAAAATATAGTGGTCCAGGCTATGTATACGGCCGTTTCATGAGAGGGTGAAGCATAAGACGATAAAAATTCAAAAAAGACTGTCCCCAGAAAGCGCCCCGTTTGTTTGTGGGGAACGACAAACTGAATTGCATCTGGTTGGAAATTAACCGATTCATGGTTTTTATTCACATCAATATTAAAATTTCGAGATGCGTCCCAGGTCGCAAATAATATCCCTCCGACCACAATTAAGGTCAAAATTCCTGTAACCGCGCTGCGTTTTAGTACTTTTTGATATTGCGAATTTGTTGCAGTTGTTATGGAGGCGATTGCCAGAAATGCAGCGCCTATGCTAGTGAAAATAAATTGCACCCCGGAGTGAAGCAATAATAATAAGAAAAAAAACGGAGTTGCAATTATCCATTTTTTATTGTATTCAGGGGTAAGCGCCTTGTTCAAAGCCAATAATGTAAGGGGGATTAAGCCGAGAAATATCCTATCTAAGTGGGCTGCGGGGATAGCTGCCAAATGAATGGGGGCCATTAAAAACACAGTCCCTGCAAATAATGCTGTGCTGCGATTAAGGCCCAAACTCCGTGCAAACAAGTACATAAAGAAACCAGTAAACGAAACGCCAATCAAAACGGCAGCATTATATGCGGCAACAGGCCCCCATAACCAAAACGGAAGCACTAGTATCCCTATTAATGGGCCCAATGAGCTAGTCAATAGCGTTATCCCAAGCGGAGAGTAAAGTAAGGAGGTATGGAATAATGACTCTTGACCTAACACCGCTTCCTTGGCATGCCAAAGAGACCAAATGTTTTGCTGTGCTTCTTGTCCCCCAACAAACTTTTCTGCAAAGCCATAGACCATTGGCCAAGTGATCAAAACGCTTAGTAACACGTACCAAATAAGCACAGGGGAATGTTCTTTTCCAAAAGATTTGATAGTTTCTGCAAATTGCCGCATAGATTGATAATTTCCCCGCATAATAAATTGATGAGGTGTCATGGTAATAATCCAAAAATGGAAAAATGTAAAGCCGTAAGGCTTGATCTGTATAACTGCCCGCTGATTATTTGAAGTAACAAACCATCAAACACTAAAACATAAAATAACCTGCTAATTTGCATTGAGCAAACCAGCAGGTCATCTTATCATTTTTAAGCTTTCACTAGCTTATTTAAAAATCAAACTTTCTCATCATCCCATGTCTTTTGAGAAACTTTTTCATATTATGTGGGTCATTGGCAATTATCGTTGAATATTGGGCAAGTACACAAAAATATCCGTCGGTGTAAAATCAGCGCTTTTTACGGCTATAACGCCTCCACTAGCATCATATGCTGTTACATTGGCATTATACTTCATGAAATTCGTTAGGCCGGTAAATTCAATACTGGTATTACTCCCTGTGTTAATAGGTGAATTGCAAGCATAGCCATCGGGAGACCCCCCACCAGGGGGACAGGTGATAACTAATTCATAATAGTCTAAATCAACCATGTGAGATGGTATCCAAGTTACTTGAACAGTATTGACCGAAGTGGAATAACCATTCAAGTGAGTGATTGTTGGAGGATGATATTCATCGGCGCCAATATCTGGACTGCCATCACGAGAGTCGGTGTCAATATCATCTGTAATGCTACTGTCAGTTGCCATATTTACTGCGTCAGAATCAGGTGAAATATGATAATCGAAGTGGGGCGTTCCTGGAGAAATAAACCTGGAATTCCCTTCAATCATCGTTGCCAAACCAGTTATCGTACCTTCGTTATTTGTATTGTTGTTATTATTATCGAATAGTCCCTGGTGTAGGTTAAGGGTATTGCCCGGCTGAATGTGTAGGGCATATGCGTTGCTAATTGTTGTGTGTTGAGCGATGATGCTATGTTGAAGGTTTATAATTGAAGGTGAGCTAGCGCTAACAAGCAACACCATTGCTTCTCCCTGCATAAAAGATCCAATTTGGTTTTGGGCGATAGTGGTATGTGAAATTGTGGCATCAATTCCGCGCACATAAATTCCGCCGCCGCCACCGCCAAGTATGGTTCCACTTCCCATGAAAGCATTGTTGTTAGCAAAAACACTATTATCAATGTTTATGAAACTATTTCCTGTTGTACGAACCAATGAAGCTCCGCCTCCATTGCCCGAACCCGTAAATCCATCGCCGTCTCCACCTAATGACTGATTACCAATAACCCAAGCCCTTTCCAATATTAAAGTACTATTTGTCGTTCCGATCCCACCGCCAAATGACAAAGAGCCTCCCTTAGCCGGGTTTTTACCATCCCCACCTTGAGCAACATTATTTTGGATAAGCGCATCAGTTATTTCTACGCGTTCAGCGGCTTCGGCATAAAGACCGCCGCCAAACGCGCCGCCCGCTGATCCATTAGGCGTATCTCCCCCAATGGCTTGATTATCTGTAACGGAGATATTAGTCAAGGTTATAACGCTATCTCGATGAAATGCAGCGCCGCCACCCTGCGCATCTGCGTTTTCTGTTGCATTTCCATTGGAGCTACCGCCTTGAGCCAAGTTTCCTACAAGTGTGACGTTATTTCCTGTAAGAGTTGAGCGCGAGGTAAATATACCACCACCCTGTCCAAATCCACCCCAATTTACCCCGCTGCCGCCAATTGCTTGATTGCCATCGAATTTAACATCATTCAATGTGACTAGATTAGCGCTGATCAGCGCCAAACCGCCACCAGAAGCAGTTCCGCCCTGATCTGTGGCTGTATTAGCGCCAACAGCGCGATTATTTTTAAAGATCATGCGCGTCAAATTTATCGTTGTGTGATTACCTGCATACAGCCCTCCTCCATAAGCAAAATTGGAAGCTGTAGCATATCCGTTCTGGATAGTAAATCCGTCCATGGTTAGAGAGTAAGAAGGGTCTGCTTCCCCTTGGTGAACTAAAAAACCGCGTTCATTATTTTGTCCGTCTATGATGGTTATGTTAGTTTCAGGGTTTGCCTCATACCAATTGCTGCCAGTGAATCCACCTAAAAGGGTTAATTGTTTATTCCCAAAGCAAACAACGGCAGTCATTCCAATTACGCTGCTACATGAATCAGCTGCAGCGTTGTATGTGTATGTGCCGGCGGCAACTCGAATTGTTTGTCCCGAGTCGGCTGCATTCACCGCATATTGAATGGAGGCGCAAGGTTGGCCTTCTGTACCACAGTCGGATGTATCGGAGCCAGAATTGACATCAACTAATATGTCTGCTTCTGTTGGCGCGGCCATTGTGTTGTGAATGCTGATTCCGATTGAACTAAAAAGGATTAATAGAGCAATACTTATTAGATAAAAAGGCCTATAAAGGGGTTTAGATAAAAACTTCATTTTGAATTTCCTTATAAAAATTGCAACATTATATCTTCCTCATCATAACTTATCTTATGATTGGGTTTTGTTAGATGCAATGGGAGGAACTACCTAGCTCGGTGAGATTTTACTAGCGCGGTTGATTGAGCCGCCCCTTTTTCAGCCGGGAAGCTTGCATGATGAACCTTTGTTTAAGCCGTGTCAAAGGGGATGGCGATTGTAGCAATTTTTGGATATCAAGATATCGGGCAATCCAGTCCTCGGTCAGGTCGTCGGCCTGTCGGCGCAGTTGTCGCGGGCCAAATAAGATATCATTGGTTGGTATATTGAGAAAGTCTAAGATAGCGATAGCCGTTTGTTCATAGGCGTCAATTAAGTCTTCATAAACAACTTTGAATGGGATGATGTCGTGTTCCTTAAAGTAGGTTTCCCATCTTTCTTCCGCAGCTATAATGCGTTTTTGATAATGTTCAATGCCTTTGTAATCAAATTCTAGCTGTTGGTTGCGGATGTTTGGCATCTCTTTGGACTTGCGCCACAGATTGGTTTGTAACGCTTTAACGATAGAAACTGCTTGCTTGACTTTATCCCGCCGAACTAGCCAGATGTATTTGGGGTTATAAAATAAGGTGTTGAGCAGTTCGTATGGCCCCAAATTTTGATATTGGGGTAGGGTATGGAAATTGTCCACGATCATCTGGAGATAGCCGCCCATGATGGTAATGCCAAACACGCCGTTGGCGGTGCTGCCTAGTTCCAACACAAGTTGACGAAACTCTTCCAGGGTTTTTTCCCCGTACAGGTTGGCAATGTTGCCGGTTTGGTTTTCCATACGGCCGTCATGATCGCAAATGAAATACTCGTCTGGCCGCCCGGCCCGACCTGTGTTTTGCAGCGCTTCACCCAGTAAATGCGTTCCGCTGCGCGGCATTGAACATATGATGTAGGAGATTGTTGGTTTCATGATTTCCTCTAGTTCATTTTTACCCAGTCCAAAAGAAAGCCCAAGCTGCGGGCATCGTTATTGAGACCCAGTTCGACAGGGACAAAGGGAACGCTGTTGAATTGCAGGATGGAAATGCCGTTGGTTGGGTTGGCTTGCGCGGGGAAAGAAAAAGTTTGCCATTCTTTACCGGGGGTGAATTGGCCGATTTCCTGGTCGT
Source organism: Anaerolineae bacterium (assembly GCA_024762695.1). GTDB lineage: Bacteria > Chloroflexota > Anaerolineae > Promineifilales > Promineifilaceae > JACKCC01. Next base: position 9,344 of record JANTGY010000032.1, on the reverse strand, counting down.
CGAGGAGAACAATGACAGGGGCTTCGAGGACTGCTTCGGGGCGGAAGATTTTGGCGCGGAGTTCGATGGTTACAGGGGCGGCGTTGTCTAGCGGGATTTCTAACACAGCTTGTTCAGCTGTCCAACGCATAGTAGTGTTGTTGGGGGATTCTTTGTAATAGAAGCCATCTTGAATGTAGAGAGTGTCCATCGTTCCGATGTCTATTGTGATGGGCAGCGGGTTTGTGATGGGCTTGGCGATGTTTACGTTGTAGATTTCTATGCCGTAGTAGGTTGTACGGATGGCGGAGGGAAAGTCGTAGAAGGTGTTTTTGAGCATTTTCAGGGTGATGGGAACGGCCGTAACAGGTTGTAAGGGGAGTTCCCGGCGCAGGATGGGGTCTATGGGGTTGATGGCGATGAGCTGCAGCGGCCGTTCCCGTTCCGCTGCGTAATCAATCATGGTGTCGAGAAACGGCCGTATCTCATCTCCCGTCCCGCGAATCGTTGCCACCTCATGCCCATAAATAAATCGCAGCGGGACGCCGATTTGGTCGGCAAAATGCTGCCCTGGCGGTTCATTGATAATGATAAGCGCGTCGGGGGCCAGCTGCTTGTTAAGCGCGGCAATTTGCTCGATGGAGCCGGCATAATCCTGCTGGGGCAGAACAAAGCGAGCCTGGTAAAGCATACCGCCAACCAGGGCGATGGCGAGCGCGCCGCTGGCTAATGGGGCATATTTACGGAGTCGGGCGCGGGCGACGGCCGTGATCGCCACCGCTGCATAAATCATCAGCATGGGGATAACAATCGGCACATAACGGCGCATGGCGTAAATATGGTATGGCGTATTAAAAATGCTGTAGATGTATTGGATGGTTGTCAGTACGCCGACGCTTAGAAACAGGCCAAGTCGGCCCCAGGATTTTTTCATCACAATCCAGGCCAATCCAAGCGTTGCCAACAGCACCCCCAACGGCGTCAAATACCAACCCATGCGCAGCCAATTTTCGCCATTGAGCAAGGGGATTTTGTTGCCGCTGGGCCAGACAGAATAGGAGCTTGGCGGTTCTAAAATAGGACGTAGAAAGTAAGCGTAGGCGCTTAATAACACAATGGCGGCGGCCAAAAGGACGCGCGTTTTAGGAGAATTGACAAGGCGTAAAAGATTGTCGGATTCTATCCATCCCTTTCGCCAGGCCATCCCCATCAGACCGATGCCTAAAATTCCTAGCAGACTGACGGCGACGACAAGAGATGATCGGCTTAAAACACGGAAAACGCTGCTGTATGTATTCCATGTATAAGGCCCGTTGATGAGCAGGGCTGAAATGATGGCATGAATCATCACAATGCCTGTTGTTAGTGTGTAAGCTGTCCAGCCCGTTGACCAGCGTTTTTGCCAGCGGCGCAAACTCAGAGCGATGAAGACCAGCAGAACGACCAGCGGTAAATCAATGCGGGTCAACATCGCCGCGCCCAACGTCAGGCCGCCCCAAACGCCCCACAGCGCGCCGGCGTCGGCATCGTCCCATAGTTGTTGGAAGGCGAATAGACTGGTAAATATCAGCAGCAGTGTGAGTGGTTCTGTTGTAGGATAACGGGCGAAGAAGATGTGGGTGGGGGTGATGGCGAGGAGTACGGCCGTTAACAAAGCTGCGCGCCGGTCAAACAACTGCCGAGTCAATAAATAAACAGCAGCTAAACTTAATACGCCCCATAAAGGCGACGCCAACAAGCCGCCGGACAAATTGCCTAAACTTACTCCGACTGCCATCAAAACAGGATGGAAGGGGAAAAATTGGGGGATGATCCGCGATGGATCGGTGTCGTCAATGTACCAGCCGACAAATTGCAGGTAGCGGGTTTGCCATTCGGCCGGCTGTTGGCGCAGCGTAATGTCGGCGTGTTGGCGTAAATAGGGCGTCCATTCGTCTTGCAATACAAAATCGCCGGTTTGGGCTAACGTGGCGGCGATGTTGGTATACGTCCCGGCGTCGGTTCCGCCAAGAATGTATTCATGGGGACGAAAGTAAACGAAGGCGCTGCCTAGCAAAAGAACCACCAGGAGAACTTCGTAGCCGGTGAGTGGAAGAAAATGGGGGCGGGAGAACGGCCGTAACCACCAAATCGCCCCTCCCACAGCCAAAAACAAGATAACCGCAATGGCCGTCAATGAAAAAACGCCAAAAGAGGCCAGCAAAACGCCGCTCCACCCTATCACAACCGTCAAACCAACCAATGAAAGAAATACGGCCGTCAGCCAATCGATTTGCGGCCGTTCTGACTGATGTTTCGCCCAAATGAGCAGCAAAACAACAAACCCAGCAATAGAACTGGCTCCGAAAAAGATAATCGAAAAAGGAGTGGCTTGAAGATGCATACTATGCCGTCATACCCAATAAAAAACGGGCAAGTTTACCATACTTTACGCAGTCGTTCTACGGATGCCAGCTTATTTCTGGCACGGTGGCAGGGATGGCGTAAGGGCCGTTTGCCAGATCGTCAAAGTAACCGCCAGAGCCGTCCCCAGCCAATAGCCCGCCATAAGAAAACAGCGCGTGCCCGGCGGCTCCGGCCTGCCGACCCAATTTGATACGCGCTTCTATTTCGTCGAATGTGCAGTATTTTGTGCCGATACCGGGGATGATGTAACGGCCGTTCCCATCCCCCACATAATCTTCCACCAATATCCCCCATCGCTCCTGAGTCCAATAAATGTTATCATCCGGGCAGTTGATCGCCCCGCCCGGATAAATCATCGGCGAAATACTGTCAATATAGCCGTCCGCCAGCCATGCTTTAGAATCCTGGTAATAAGTCGAATATCCTTCTTGGTAAAATTCCGTCCAACCCCATTCTACTTTTTTCTGGTAAACAGGCCAGACCGCCGCCGACAGCCATAATCCTTCCTTCAGCGGCACAATTTGCTCATAAAACTTACGCACCGTGCCATTGACTTGCCGCCGCTGCCACGCATCATAACTGTAAGCATTGTCATAATTGGCGGCGCTCACCGGATCGTATGAAGCGTCGTTGGCTCCATAGCGAATGTTGTCCAGATGAATACCGTCAATATCGTAGCGCGTCACCAAATCGGCCGCCACAGCCAGGTAATGATTGTCGCCAAACGCGGAGGCAGGCGTAGCCCGCTGGTAAACATCACATAACACTTCGCTTGTGTTATGCCATTGTAAGCCATTTAGCTTACCTTCAGTTTCGCCGTGTTCGGTTTTGAGCAGGTGGTAAAAATGGGTAGGCGTCACAGCCGGGTCAGGCGGCGTGTCGCAGTCGCTCCAGACGGGATAGACGTTCATGTAGGCGTGGACTTGGATGCCAACAGCGTGAGCTTGTTCAACCATGTAAGCCAATGGATCCCACAACGGATCAGGCGGCTGGCCGAGGGCGACACCGCTCACCCGCTGCGCCCAGGGTTCAATATCAGACTGATAGAAAGCGTCGGCTGTGCCCCGCACCTGGAAAAAGATAACATTAAACCCGGCCCTGGACGCATTCTGTACAATTTCATCAATCTTGGCTGGATCGGCGGCAACGCCATAACTTGTCCAATCATAACGCGTTACCCATAGTCCGCGAAATTCAATCATGGGTTTAGAAACCACAGGCAAATATACATAGTACGACTCTTCTTGAGCCAGCGAGCCAGCCGACAAAGCAGCCAATACAAACAATCCGAAAACAGTCAGAAGCCCTTTGCGCATACACATTCCTTTATAGGTGAAAACGAGAAAGTCATTTGAATGAGGAAAATATTGCTTCTCCCGTTTTCCCTGAGTAAACCACATAGAATTAGCGCATTTTTATCAAAATGCTTTTGTGGTTTGCCGAGCCAATTAAAAGGTAAGGCAAATAGAAATCACCATCGTCCACAATCGAGTAGATGGGGACTATTTTCCCATCTCCTGTAAGGCAGATAGTACGTATTATTCACGTAAGCTGCACAACGCCTATGTTATCATAAGCGCCAGACTAAGAAACCTATCTGAGGATAGAAGCAAGAGGTAAGCATGATACGCAAACAAACAAGTTTCCTGGTTTTCATCATTATCATACTTAGTATGTTGTTAACTGCCTGCGACACCGGGCCTAACAAGGTGTGCATTGTGCTAGATACCGGCGGCGAGAATGACAAAGGGTTTAATGAGTATTCCCTTAAAGGGGCGCGGGAAGCGGCGGCCGAAATGGGGCTGGACTTCGCGCATATTGTCTCCGCATCAATAAATGATTATGCCGCTCACATCGATAATTTCATCGATGAAGATTGCGATTTAATCATGACTGTTGGTTTCTTGATGGGCGACGTTACTGCCGAAGCGGCCAGAGAGCATCCTGAGGTGGCGTTTGCTATCATTGATGTGGCTTATTTTCCCGGATTGGGCTGCGCCGATAATGTAGAGGATTGTTATACGGAAGAGGGGGGGCTGGATAATGTGACCAGTTTGATGTTTGCCGAGGATGAGGTGGGCTATTTGGCTGGCACGTTGGCAGGCTGTATGAGCGAGTCCGGTGTGGTTGGCTCGGTTGCCAGCATGGAAATTCCACCCGTAGTGCGGTTTGTGACGGGCTACCAAAATGGCGCCAAGGCGCAAAATCCAGATGTCGAAACGTTAAATGTGTACATCCCTGATTTCAATGATCCGGTAGCCGGTAAGCAGGCCGGGGAAGACCAAATTCGGCAAGGGGCAGACATTATTTTTGGCGTGGGCGGCAATACGGGCAATGGCGGCTTGTTGGCGGCCCATGAATCGGGCGCGGCGGCGATTGGCGTTGATGTTGACCAATATTACACATTTGCTGATGTGGCTCCATCATTGGTGACGAGCGCCATGAAGAATATGGATGTGGCGGCAGGGGATACGGTGCGCGAATTTGCTAATGGCGCATTGACGCCGGGTATTCAACTCTTTAATGTGGCCAATGGCGGCATTGGATTGGCTCCCTTCCATGATTGGGAAGGCCGAATCCCGGCTGCGTGTATAACGGCCGTTAACATTGCCGATTCTGGTTTACGGCGGCGCGTTATTGATACCGGCTATGCGCCGTAAAGATGAAACAAGATTGTTGGCGTAGAAAAGGGCCGCTTGTTCAGAGCCGCCCTTTTATCGCGTTTAATCAAACCGTGATGGGTGACTATTTTCCCACTGCGCGCCGCTTTGCGGTCACGGCTTCTTCACGTTAAGCCAAATGCTTTTATGCTATCATGCTTTACACTGCTTCACAGACTGGGAAGAGAATGATGAACTTATTGAAGAATGACGGGAACAACAGTTTCCCACCGGAGGGCCTGTTATGAAATTCCCTCGTAAATTGCAAAAGAAAATGGCTGCTCCACGCGCTAAACCGCCCCGCGCCACCCTTTATCTGACCATCGCCCTGGCTTTCGTTTTGATTGTTGTCTTGGTCAGCGCCCGTATTTTATTAAACCAGCGCGGCGAAAGTCTGATTTTAGGGCCATTAAGGCCCATTTTGATTACCATTGGCCTGGTTAGCGTGGGTTTAGTGTGGCGTGGTTGGATCATTCCCGGAACTAGCTTGTTAACGGCAACCTTTTTTGGCGGGATGGCCTTTGCTATCAGCCAACGTTCTGACCTGGGATTACCGCTTATTATCAGCGTTACCTTTCTCATGGCTGTCTTAGTTGGTCGTTCCTGGCCGCGTCGCTTGGTGATACCAAGTATGATTGGGTTAACTAGCCTGGGGACTGTCTTGCTATTGGCTGACCAATACTGGCCGGTTCCTCGCCAACCCGCGCCCCCCTTCTTGCAACCTGTTTTCATCATTGCCGCAGGGATTATGATTGTTGGCGTCCTTGCCTTGATTCTGCGCCAATTCCCCGATTATTCACTACGCGCTAAGCTGATCATCACCCTCCTGACTGTGACACTGATTCCGATTACGATTTTATCGGTGTTGAACAACCGCTACATCCGGGAGGAGCTGATTAACGATGCCAGTCAGATTTTGTCAACGGCCGCTTCGCAAACGGCCATCACCCTCGACGACTTTTTCAATAATGGTCTGGGTCAAATCCGCTCTGAAGCCACAATTATGGGCAGCGCCTACGACTGGGCTTATTATCGGCGGCTGCCGGTTGAAGATCGCAGTTCATTGGGCATCCTGGGGGAAACCAAAGCGATAGATTTGTTAAAAACCTACCGTGATAAAGACCCGCTCAATATCGTTTCCTATGCTTTGCTGGACATGGATGGGCAAATGATGTTTGAGTATCCGCCCCGCGACGGCGACCCCGACGAGTCGCAGCGTAGTTACTATGAATCTGTTGTAGATAACGGCCGTCCCTACGTTTCCCCCGTCGAATTTTCGGCCGAAGATGGCAACGCCTATTTTTACTTCAGCGCGCTCGTTGTGGATGACGCCGCCGTGCCGTTTGGCATTTTACGCGGTCAGTACAAAGCGTCAGTCTTGCAAACCTTGATCGCTCGCAGCACCGGCTTTGTGCGCGGCCAATCCTTTGCCGTCCTCTTTGACGAAAACAACCTCCATCTGGCGCATGGCACAGCGCCCAGTACCATTTACAAATTAGCCGATATGCTGCCAGCCAGCCAAATTGTCGCTTTGCAGGCCGAAAGACGGCTGCCAGATGTGCCCATCGTGGAGTTGTCCACCAACTTGCCTGAATTAGCTGCAAGCTTAAACGATTCAGCGGAAACGCCCATCTTTACGGCAACCGATTTTGCAACTGGCAGTCAGTTGAACCAAGTGGCTGTCGCCGCGATGAGCGAGCAGCCCTGGCGGATAGCTTTCTTCCAGCCGCAAGAGGTGTTTTTGGAGCCGGTTAGAATCCAGCAGCGGCGTACGATTATTTTGGTTTTGATCATTTCCGCAGGCGTGGTCGGAGTCGCTTTGACTGCCGCCGCTTTTTTAACGCGACCCATTTCAGCGTTGGAAGCCATCGCCGCTAAAGTGGCTGAAGGGGATTTCTCTGTCCAGGCGCCCGTGGTAAGCCAGGATGAAGTTGGATCGTTGGCGAAAACGTTTAATTTCATGACGGCCCGAATACACGATCTGATTGGCAGTTTGGAAGATCGGGTGGCGGCCCGTACCCGCGCCCTGGAAATTAGCGGCGACGTGAGCCGCAGCCTTTCGACGATTTTGGATCCGCAAGAATTGGTTACGGCCGTTGTCCAACAAGTCCAACAAGCATTCAATTATTACCACGCCCACATTTATTTGCTAGACGAAGCCCGCGAGAATCTGGTCATGGTTGGCGGTACGGGTAAGGCGGGGCAAACGATGTTGGCTCGCCAACATCAAATCCCGCTGGGTAAAGGTCTGGTTGGCCGGGCCGGTAGAACCAACGACGTTGTTTTGGTCCCTGATGTGACCCAGGCCGACGGTTGGCTGCCGAATCCGCTGCTGCCGGACACCAAAGCCGAAATCGCTGTCCCCATTGCCAGCGGCGAGCATATTTTTGGCGTTTTGGATGTGCAGCATAACGTCGTGGATGGTTTGAGTGAGGCTGACGCCAGCTTGCTGCAATCGGTGGCTAACCAGGCGGCGGTAGCGCTGCAAAATGCGCGATTGTACGCTCAGACGCAGCAGGCCGCTCAACGTGAAGCGGAAATTAACGCCATCGGGCAAAAGATTCAAGGGACAACCACAGTAGAAGAAGCGCTGCAAACGGCCGTGCGTGAGTTAGGGCGCGTTTTGCAAGCGGAACAGACTAGCGTGCGGCTGCGGACTGGTGATGACGACCGTAATGGAAACGGCCGTTCGGCATAAAAGGATATACGGCTTATGAAAACACCTAACTTTTGGCAGCGTGCGCAAGCCTTTATTGGCAAACCCAAAGGCGATTTACAAGACTGGCGCGAGTACTTACTCAATATCGTCCTCATCATCTTCCTGATTTTAGGGTCGCTGGCCTACATCTCCACCATGCGCCGCGCGATGGCGCAAGGGGAAGTTGACTTTGGGGCCAGTATCTTTACCCTGGCCTATCTTTCGCTATTTGTGGTCACTTTCGTTCGTCGTATCCCCTTCAAGGCGCGCGCCGGCGTTTTGATTGTGATGGTATACGCCGTGGGTATTGCTGTCTTTTTGGCTGTGGGCTTGATGGGAAGCGGCCGTATATGGCTCTTCACCTTCTCCGCCATGACCGTTCTGTTTTTCGGCTTAAGAGCCGGTGTTGGTTCCATTGCCTTAAACATGAGCACCCTGGCCTTTTTGATTTGGCAGGTTAACAGCGGCCAAATCCAGTTTGAACTTCAGCCAGTTGCCGATTGGATTAACACGGCCGTTACCTTTTTGATGCTCAACACAGTCACAACCCTGTCGCAAGGCGCGCTTATTCGGGCCTTTGAAACCAATTTGGCGCAGGCGCAAGCATTAGCGACGACTCTAGAACAACGAGTAGCGGATCGCACCCGCGACCTTGAGGCTAGCATTGCTGTCAGCCGTCAATTGTCTACCATTTTGAACCCACGCGATCTGCTAACAGAAGTGGTTAACCAAGTACAAAAAGCATTCAACTATTATCATGTCCACATTTATTTATTAGACGAATCCGGGCAAAATTTGGTTATGGCTGGGGGAACCGGCGAAGCTGGACTGACGATGTTAGCCAGCGGGCATAAAATTTCTTACGGCAAGGGGCTGGTGGGCCGGGCGGCGACAACCAATGATGTTGTTTTAGCGCCCGACGTCCATTTGGAAAAAGAGTGGCTGCCCAACCTGCTTTTACCCGAAACAAAAGCTGAAATTGCCGTCCCTATCGGGCTGGCCGACCGGGTATTGGGCGTACTAGACGTACAGCATAATGTTGCCAATGGTTTAGGCAACGACGACGCTCGATTGCTGCACTCGGTAGCCAACCAGGTGGCGATTGCTTTACGCAATGCTCAATTGTTTGAAGAAACACGCCGCCAGGCAGAGCGCGAGGCGCAGATTAACGCCATCGGGCAGGAAATTCAGAAAGCCACAGATATTGAAACCGTTTTGCAAACGGCCGTGCGTGAGTTAAGCCAGGCGCTGGACGTACCACGAGTCACGGTCATGCTGGACCGGCAATCGCTGCGCAAAAACCAAAACAATTAGCCTGATGGGTTAGATAGGAGTAAATCATTATGTTTTTCAAAGCGCAACGTATTAAAACCACAAAACTCTTACTTATTTTACTCGTTCTTTCCCTTCTGGCGGCTTGCGGTGGCCAGACCGAACAAGCCGAGACAGAGGAATTTGCCAGCGAAATCACTATTTTCAACTGGGATGAGGATTTGCCTCCCGAGATATTTGACCAATTCGCCGAAGAATATGGCGTCACCGTTAATCTGGTTGTTTATGAGTCTTCTGATGAAGCAGATGAACGCCTGCGGGCGGGCGAA
>JANTGY010000031.1 GCA_024762695.1 Anaerolineae bacterium | reverse complement strand
GCCATCAACACGCCCCAACTTCTGCAATTGTCCGGCGTGGGCAATGCCGATGAGCTAGAGCAGTTGGGCATAGACGTCGTCCATCACCTGCCCGGCGTGGGCGAGAATTTGCAAGACCATTTGGAGGTATACGTTCAATATGCTTCCAAGAAACCGGTTTCCATGTATCCGGCCCTCAAATGGTGGAACCAGCCCTGGATTGGCTACCAATGGCTTTTCCATCGCAAAGGGGCGGCGGCGACCAATCATTTTGAGGCAGGCGGGTTTATCCGCACCAACGACGATGTAGAATACCCCAATGTCCAATTTCACTTCTTGCCCGTCGCCATTCGCTACGATGGCTCGTCGCCCAGCGCCGGGCATGGCTACCAGGTGCATGTTGGCCCCAATTTGTCCGACGCCAGAGGGTCGGTGAAAATTAAATCCAACGACCCAACTGTGCATCCCCGCCTCAAATTCAATTATCTTTCCACTGAGCAAGACCGCCGCGAATGGGTTGAGGCCATCCACGCCGCCCGTCACATCATGAACCAGCCCGCTTTTGACGAGTTTAACGGCGGCGAACTGTCGCCCGGCCCCAGCGTGTCTAGCGATGAAGAGATTTTGGAATGGGTAGCCAGGGATGGCGAGACGGCCCTGCATCCTTCTTGCACCTGTAGAATGGGGGTGGATGAGATGGCGGTGGTTGACCCTAACAGTATGAAGGTGTATGGTGTAGATAATTTGCGCGTGGTGGACGCTTCGGTTATGCCCTATGTGACTAATGGCAATATTTATGCGCCGGTGATGATGATTGCTGAAAAGGCGGCCGATTTGATTTTAGGGAATACGCCGCTGCCGCCGTCAGGCGTCGGCTACTATAAACATCAATGATCCGTTCGTAGTAAGCCACGCAGTCCGCGGAGTGGCGGACTGTGTTTGGGGAACGGCGCTCCGAAGACTACGTGCCTGACTACGAACATATTATACAAGGAGAGGAGATGCGCAACGTCAAGATTAGCTGCCGCCATGTTTGTAAGATTTTTGGCCCCACCCCAGAACATATTGCTGAGACGATTAAGCCGGAAACGGCCGTGTCCGAAATCCTCGAAAACACCGGCCATGTCGTCGCCGTGCGCGATGTTACCTTTGATGTGTACGAAGGCGAAATCTTTTGCGTCATGGGCCTGTCCGGCAGCGGTAAATCTACGCTGGTGCGCTGTTTGTCGCGGCTAATCGAGCCGACGCGGGGCGAAATCGTCATCAATGGCGAAGATGTCGTTGCCATGAACAAGGAACAGCTCCGCGACTTGCGCCGTCACAAAATGAGCATGGTCTTTCAACGATTTGGCCTCTTTTCCCATCGCCGTGTCATTGACAACATCGCTTACGGGCTGGAAGTGCAGGGCATTGGGCGTGCAGAGCGGCTTCAAAAAGCGCAAGAAATTCTGGAATTGGTCGGCTTACAGGGCTGGGCGCAGCATTACCCGCATGAACTGAGCGGCGGGATGCAGCAGCGGGTGGGATTGGCCCGCGCCCTGGCCGTTGACCCCGAAATTTTGCTGTGCGACGAGCCGTTCAGCGCCCTCGATCCCCTCATCCGGCGCGACATGCAAAATGAGTTAATTCATTTGCAAAAAAACCTGCAAAAAACGATGGTGTTCATCACCCATGATTTTTTGGAAGCGCTCAAATTGGGCGACCGCATTGCCATTATGAAGGATGGCGAAGTCGTCCAAATTGGTACGCCGGAGGAGATTGTGGCTCATCCGGTTAACGATTATGTGTACGAATTTACCAAAGACGTGCCCCGTGTGAAGGTGCTGACGGCCGGTTCCGTGATGCGTCCCATCCGCCAAAAGGAAGACCTGATTGGCAAAGCGGTGGCGATGGACACCACATTAGAACAACTGATTCCGCTAACGGCTGATTCTGATGGCGCGATCCCCGTGATGGACGCTGAACAAAACCTGGTGGGTATTGTTAACCGGCGGCGGGTGATGATGGCGCTGGCGACGGTGGAAGAGGAGGAGGCGTAAAACGTAAAGCGTAAAACGTGATACGTGATGCGTAAAATTATGGCTGCTGTTCCCCAACCTGCTCGGTCTAAACGAACAATCAATCCGGTGACGGTTCTTTTGGCGCTGGCGGCGTTTCTGCTTTTGTACCATGCATTGGTCAACCCCATTGGCATTTTCCCCGAAGCGTGGAATTTGCATCTGCGCGATCCGCTGGATGTGTTCAAGAAGTGGGTGATCGTTGCCAATCGGGACGGCCACTGGATGTTTGCTTTCTTTTTTCAACCGATTAAATCGTCGGTTGACTTTTTCATTCGCCGCGCCGAGGATTTTTTGTTTTGGCTGCCCTGGCCGGTCATCGTTACTTTTGTGTTTGTGCTGGCGAATAAAATTGGCAAGCTGCCGTTGGCGTTGATTACGTCGCTATCGCTGTTGGCGATGGGGCTGCTGGGATTGTGGAATGAGAGTATGAAGACGTTGGCGTTGATGGTAACGGCCGTTATCATTTCTCTCTTCATCGGCATCCCCCTGGGCATTTGGACGGCGCGCAACGACCGGGCCGAACGCTTTTTACGGCCCATTTTGGACGCCATGCAAACCATGCCCGCCTTCGTTTACCTGATTCCGGTGGTTTTGTTTTTTGGCATCGCCCGCGTTCCCAGCGTCATCGCCACCATCATTTACGCCATCCCACCCGTCGTGCGTCTGACTAACTTAGGCATCCGCCGCGTGCCCGAAGACGTTCTGGAAGCGGCCCGCGCCTTTGGCTCCACGCCGCGCCAGATTTTGACCAAAGTGCAAATTCCGCAAGCTTTGCCCTCCATCATGGCCGGCGTCAACCAAACCATCATGATGGCCTTGAGCATCGTTGTCATCGCTGCGCTGATTGGCGGCGGCGGCTTGGGCGATGTGGTGTTGAAATCGCTGCGGCGGCTGCAAGTGGGCGCAGCGCTGGAAGGCGGCCTGGCGATTGTCTTCATGGCCGTTTTGTTGGATCGGTTGAGCTTCGCCTTCAGCCAGATTGAGCATGTCAGTGTGGAGCGATTCCAGGGCTTCCGACTGCTGCCGGAAAAATGGAGCGACCGCGCCTGGGCGCAGGCCGTCGAAAAACCTATCGCCAAAATTTATGCCGCCAGCGCCAAAGCCGAGCAAAAATTGGCCGGAGCGTTGTCGCGCTTGCTGCCGCGCTACCGCGATTGGTGGCAAGGTCACAGCTACTTGCTTACGTCGCTGCTGGTTTTACTGGTTTTGCTAGGCGTTTCGTTTGCGCTGGGCTGGGAGGAATTTCCCCAAAGTTGGAATTTGTCGCTGAATCAGCCGGTGGATAAGGTTGTCAAATGGGCGCAGGTGAATTTGTACCAAATTGGGGATACGTTTATTGGTACGGGGCCGTTTAGTGATTTTGTGTCGTTGTATTTGTTACGGCCGTTACGCATCTTCCTTACCGATTGGCTGGCCTGGCCCATTGTCATGCTGCTCACCGCCGCCATTGCCTGGGCCGTATCTGGGTGGCGACTAGCCCTTTACTCCTTTTTTAGCCTCATGTTGATCGGTTGGCTGGGTCTGTGGGAAGAGGCCGCTGATACGTTAAGTCAAGTTCTCATCGCCGTACTGCTCTCTGTTTTGATTGGCGTGCCGTTGGGTATTTGGTCGGCCCGCAGCGACCGCGCCGAACGCGGTCTGCGCCCCATCCTTGACTTCTTGCAGACCATTCCCACCTTTGTTTATCTGGTTCCGGTGATTATGCTTTTTAACCTGGGGCGCGTTCCCGGCATCATGGCTTCCGTGTTGTATGCGTTATCGCCCACTATTCGTCTCACCAGTTTAGGTATTCGGCAGGTGGATGAAGCGGCCGTTGAGGCTTCTGAAGCGTTTGGCTGCACGCCTGCGCAAACGCTGCGCCACGTCCAAATCCCGCTGGCGCTGCCCTCCATCATGCTGGGCATCAATCAAACGATAATGATGGTCTTGGCGATGGTCATTATTGCCGGATTAGTCGGTGCGGCGGGGTTGGGGTTTGAAGTGGTTGACGCCATGCAAAACAATAAAATGGGAGCCAGCGTCGAAGCGGGTTTGGCAATCGTCATGATGGCCATAGTGCTCGACCGTATTACCCAGGCCTGGGCGGAGCGGCAAGCGAAAGCGGCTAATATCTAAATTCATCCACAGATTCCGCAGATTAAGCAGATTGAAAACCTACAAATCTGTGAAATCCGTGAAATCTGTGGATGATTATTCTTTCCTACGGTTTTACGGAATCCACGCCTTCCAAACAGACTCGTTGTCGTCAATCCATTTTTGGGCGGCTTCTTGAACTGTCATATCCTGGTCTAAATAACCCAGCATCACGGTTTGATCGGCCGTGGTGTAGTTGAAGTTCTTGAGGAATTGGTGGGCTTCCGGCGATTTTTCGGCCAGTTGGGCGCTCAAAATTTTCATCAATTCATCGCCTGGGTAAGCGCAGTCTACGCCGCCCGCGTCAATTTTGTCGTAGCAAGCGTCTGTGTATTCCGGCAGCTCGACCATTGTCAGGTCAAGTCGCGTAAAGAGGACATGCGGCTCGTAGAAGTAGAACAAAACCGGTTCTTTGCGCTCGTAAGCGGCCGAGACCTGCGCCAGCAGCGCGTCTTCGGAAGCGGCGTTAATCACTTCAAAGTTCATCCCCAGATTGTCAATGATTTGCTGGTCGTACTGCGTCCATCCGGCGGGGCCAGCGTAGAAGGCGCCTTTGTCGCCTGTTTCGGCGGAGGCAAACTGCGCGGCTACGTCGGCGCTGGTGTATCCTTCCCAGGTTGCCAGAGCCGGATTTTCTTCAACCATGTAAGTAGGGACATACCAGGCAATCAAGCCGATGGGGCCTAACGGGCCGCCATCTTCGACGACGCCTTGCTCGTCAATGTATTGGGCGATGCGTTCGCCGTGACCGGAGGGCCATACTTCCAGGCTGGCGTCGGCGTCGCCGGCGGCCAGGGCATCCCACTGGGCGCTCTCATCCAGGGAGACGACTTCGACGGGGAAGCCCATCTCGTTTTCGAGCAGGTTGGCGGCGACGGCTATGTTTAGCTCGGAGGCTGGCCAGGAGTTTTCGATGAGGGTGATGGTGGGTTTGTCGCCCCCGCCACCGCAAGCGGCCAGAAGGATTACGGCCGTTAACGCCAACACCAGAACAATCAAACGGGTCTTCTTGAACATGCTTCTCTCCTTATTGTGATATGAAAATGGTTTGCTCCAATTGAGCCTAACTAAAGACTGATATATCAAAAGTATATCTTAATCGAGGATGACTGTCACCAAAATTATGATTGCGGCTTCGTTATGTGTGCGCTTACCGGATTACGGGCTGTGTTTGCGGGGCGGGTACGGGCTGCAGGATCGACGCCAGCCAATACGAGGTCAGCGCTGTCGGGTGGGTTGTGTTCGGCGGCGACGGCGAAACGGCCGCTTCGCAAAACGCGTTCTAGTCGGCTGCCGGATTTGAAGGGGATGTCTTTCGTCGTGCGTCGTTCGTCTTTTGTTGTTGAGGTTAGTCAGCCGGGGGTGGATATGGGGCAGGGCATACCGGCGCTGAGCGGGACGCAATGGCCGCACACCCGGCAGTTAGAAGGCGGCCCCTTTGCCTGCTTTTTCGCCCCCCATGATGATTTGTTTGACACGGCCGTTTGGTTTTAACCAGTGGTGAAACGGCCGTATCAAACGTTCGGCTGTGTCATATCCACAAAAGCGGGGGTGATTTTGTGAAAAACCGTAGCCTAGACGTTTCTCATTTAATCCGCCCCCAATGTGCGTTAAAAAGTGCAGTTTATCCGCGACGGCGACGACGACGGCGGCTGCCGCCTTCACCGCCGGCCGCATCTTCCGGTTTACGGTTAGCGCGAATCCAATTCACGCAGTTTTCATCGTTGCCAGTGAGCACATCGGCGGCCATGATGGCTTGTTTCATCTCCGTTTCCAGTGGGTTGGTAATGGCGGAGGTTAATCCGCCGCCAATCGCCATTGCCAGAAAGGCCGAATTGATGCCGACGCGCCCTGGCAGGCCAAAGGAGACGTTGCTGGCGCCGCAGGTGGTATTGACGCCTAACTCGTCGCGGCAGCGTCGGATGATGTGCAGCACCTGGCGTCCGGCGTAACGCACGGCGCCAATGGGCATAACCAGCGGGTCAATGAGCACATCTTCTTTGGGGATACCGTAATCCATTGCCCGTTCTACGATTTTTTTGGCGACGGCAAAGCGGACGTCGGGGTCTTGTGAGATACCGGTTTCATCGTTGGAGATGCCAATGACGGCCGCGCCGTATTTCTTAATCAGGGGCAGCACCGCTTCCAGCCGCTCGTCTTCGCCGGTGACGGAGTTGACCAGCGCTTTGCCCTCGTATGTTTCCAGGCCGCGCTGCAAGGCGGCGACGACTGAGGAATCAATGGAGATGGGTACGTCGGTGACGGATTGGACGATTTGGATGGCTTTGGCCATGATGGCCGGTTCATCGGCCATGGGGATGCCGGCGTTTACGTCCAGAATGTGCGCCCCAGCCGCTACTTGGGCCAGGGCGTCGCTGATGACGCGCTCGTAGTTGTCGGCGGCCATCTCCCGCGCCAGGGCTTTGCGTCCGGTGGGGTTGATGCGTTCGCCGATGATGGTGAACGGCCGTTCCGGGCCAATGATGACAGTTTTTGTTTTTGAACTAATAATGGTTTCCATGTGTGCTCCTTAAAAATATAACCGCGAAGAACGCGGAAAACGCAGAGAAAAACCTGCGAAATCTACCATAAATAAATCGGATTGCTGTAAATCCAGCCCCGTTCTTTCCCTTCGTAGAGGATGCTGCATTCCACGCGGTAGGCGCCTTCCTCGACGGGAATATAGGTCAGATGGGTTTCATTTTCAATTTGGGCGACAACTTCGCCATGCCGGATGATGCGAATGTTGGCGCGGATGGGGGCGCGGGCTTGCAGCGTCGCGCCGGCGTCAAGTTGGATTTTGTCGCCGACGATGCCTTTGTCAATTCCTTGCCCGGAGAAACGGAATCCTTTGGTGGGGTGGGCTAGATCGTAGCCAACCCAGGAATGTCCTTTGCCCAAGGCGCGTAAAATCATACGTTTGTCGTGGGCGATGTCGCCATTGAGCGGTTGGGGGGTGAGGATATGGGTGTTGACGGCGCGGAAGAGGAATTCATAGGGGAAGATGACGCGCTTGATTGGCCCCAGGTTCATCAATGTGCCGTGGGCGTCGCTGTTGCCAACGGCCGTAATCCGTTTTCCTTTTGCCAATAATTCATCCCACAGGGCCAATGTCTCCGGTTCTGGCCCGACGATGTACCTTTCGGGATGATAGGTCATGTACAAAGCGTATAATTTGGCAATGAAGGGATGTTGAATGGGCAAGCGGCGCATACGCTTTTTGACCACATTGCCAAATGAGGACATGGTATTCCAAATTTCCAACCCTGTAAAATGGTCGATGTCCCAATCATGCCAACCCAAATTGGGGAGATTGAGGAGCGGCTCAAATTCTTCTTCATGCGGATGGGCCAGGAAGCCAATGCCGCCGGCGGCGTTGGTCTCGTCAATCAATCGCTGCGGGTCGGCGGCGAAGGAGGCCAGTTCGCATTCGGCCCCATAGGCCAGGAAATGGCTGGCCTGTGGCTGGCGGCGTGGATTATGCACTTCTTCGCCGACAAGGAGGAGTACACGGCCGTCTCCATTCTCATAATACCCTTCTACCTCATCCACCCAGATATTGTGATCGGTGACAATAATAAAATCCAACCCCGCCTTAATTGCGTCTTCGGCAATTTCGGCGTGGCTTTTCTCTCCGTCGGAGTAGGGCGTGTGCATGTGCATGTTGCCGACAGTTTCAAACATCTGGCGTACCTCGCTGCGTGATAAGTCCTACCGTTATGCTATCACCTTACCTTTGGTTTTCCAAGCGTGGATTTAAGCATTCTTGCCTCGTGTTTATGGGCGACTCTGGTAAAATCGGGTCAAGATATGTAGCGAATAGGAGTAAATTAAATGAAAGCGTATAAACCGGTAGCCCTGATTATTCTTGACGGATGGGGCATCCGTGAAAAAGAAGAAGCCAATGCGGTTGTTTTAGGCAATACGCCGCATTACGATCTGTGGATGCGTTCGTTGGAACGGACGATTTTGGACGCCTCTGGCGAAGCGGTGGGCTTGCCGGACGGGCAGATGGGTAATTCAGAGGTTGGCCATCTCAATTTAGGCGCGGGGCGAATTGTGTACCAGGATTTGACGCGCATCAATTTAGCTATTCGGGATGGCTCGTTTGGACAGAACCCGACGCTGGTTAAGGCAATGGAGACGGTGAAGGCGAAGGGGAGCAAGCTGCATGTTATTGGTTTGTTTGGCGTGGGCGGCGTTCACAGCCACAGCGACCACATGTATGCCATTATTGACCAGGCCAACGCGCAAGGCATTGAACCGATTTTACACATTATTACGGACGGCCGTGACACGCCGCCAGAGAGTAGTTTAGACTTTTTAACCACGCTGGAAGCCTACCAGCAGGAAAAGAATGTGATTGTGGCTTCGGTGAGCGGCCGTTATTACACAATGGATCGGGATAAACGCTGGCCGCGCTCCCAAATGGGGTATGAGGCTATTGCGCTGCACAAAGGCGAAAAGGGGAGGACGGCCGTTTCCGCCCGCGCCGCCATCGAACAATCCCATGCCGAGGGCGTGACCGATGAGTTTGTTTTGCCGGTCGCCATTGATGTGGGCGACAAGAATGTCGCTGTCGAGCCGGGTGATGTCGTTATCTTTTACAACTTCCGCGCCGACCGGATGCGCCAGCCGCTGACCATCTTCACTGACCGCAGTTTTGACGGTTTTGAGCGCGAATTCATCGAAGATTTGACGATTTTGACGATGACCAATTACGACGACTCTTACGGAGCCGAGGTGATTTTCCCTGAAGTGGAAATCAGCAATGTGTTGGCTGAGGTGTTAAGCAAAGCCGGGTTGAAACAGTTTCATGCGGCGGAGACAGAAAAATACGCGCATGTCACCTACTTCTTCAATGGCGGCGCAGAGGCGATGTTTGAAGGCGAGGAGCGCCATCTGGAACCATCGCCCAAGGTGGCGACGTATGATTTGCAGCCGGAGATGAGCGCTTATTTGCTGACGGATGCTGTTGTGAAGCGCGTGCAAGAGCATGATGACGACTTCATTTTGGTGAATTTTGCCAATCCGGACATGGTAGGGCATACGGGCAATTTGGCGGCAGCGATTAAGGCGGTGGAAGCGGTGGATGCGTGCGCCGGGCGGCTGGTGCAGGCGATTATGGATAAGGGCGGCGTGGCGTTGGTCACGGCCGATCACGGCAACTGTGAGCGCATGGTTGACCACGCTACCGGCAATCCGCACACCTATCACACGACCCAGCCGGTTTCTTTCTTTGTCATTGGCGCCGAGGAGTATTTGAATTTGCGTCCGCGTGGTATTCTAGCTGATGTGGCCCCGACGGTGTTGGATTTGATGGGCGTTGAACAGCCTGAAGAAATGACAGGACGCAGCGTTTTGGAATGATGACGGGCTGAAATGCTGACCGCTGAAGGTTAATTGATGAAGAATGGAACTGAATTTCGGACGTTTGTGGAGGAGACGGCCGTGTTTTTGCAGGAAACGGCCGTTCTCGATTATTTTCGCCACCCCTTGCCAGGGCCGCTGGATGAGCGCATGGGACAAATTGTAGACCGCTTCATGGCAGCTTCGCCGGAACAGCGCGGCTTATTCTTGGCCGCGTTGGGTAAGTCGCAGCGGTCGCTGTTGGGCATTTGGGGCCACCGAGAGGCGACAATGGGGATGCGCGAAGCGTCGCGGGAGCGGCTGCTGCGTGGGCTGGTGGGAACGGCCGTTGCCCATCACGAATTAGACCGGGGTAGTTTGGAGGCGGCGTTGGCTGTGCCGTACCACATCGCCCGCAAGATGGGAGTGAACACGGTGGATTTGTATGACGAGGCGGCCGGGTTTGTTAGCGGGGATATAGGGGAGGCTTTGCAAAGATACGGCCGTCGCAGCGATGTGGGTTTACGCCAATATGGCTGGCGGGAAATCAAAACGCCGGCTGGGGTGAAATACAAGATTTCGCCGGGAGGCTGAGAGAACGTATCCGATCCAATCTTCGGGCGGATTACCGATTGGGACAGTCTCTTGAAACCCAAATTGAGCTAAAATTAAAACGGCCGTTCTCTGTGATGGGAACGGCCGTTTCATTTATTGGCCTCTTCATCACTGCGTGCAAAGCGGCCGCCCAGCGCGCTGAGTTTGTCGCCGACGGAAATGGCGATGTTACGCATCACTTTCATGCCGATGCGTGGGTAGCGGTTGATGAGGTTCTCAAAATCCTGGTGGTTGAGGACGATTAGTTTAACATTGGCAGCGGCAACGGCCGTTGCGTTGTACGGGTCTTTGGTCACCAATGAAATCTCGCCCAAAAAGTCGCCGGCGTGGACATGGCCAATGAGGGTGTGGTTACCAGGGGCATAGATGTCTAAACGGCCGTCCATCAGCATATAAAACACATCCCCTTGCTCCCCGGCGCGCAAAATGACGTCGCCCGTCTGCCGTTCAATGACGCGGCATAATCCGGCGATTTTGGTCAGTTCGCCCTCTTCCAACCCATCAAAAATTGCCATCTGGCGCGTGGTCTCGTTGACCGAGATGCCCAATCGTTTTTCCTCAAATCCCTGGCGTACCAAATCAAAAATGACGCGACTGTCGTCGGTTAGCTGCGCGTCGTCTATGTCCAGCGGCACGTACAACTTCGCCATTTTGATGGTATCCAGCCGCTCCACTTCGTGAAAAACGAAGGAGGGGCAGTAGGCGACGGGCACGAAGCCCAGATTGCTGAGGGTGCGTTGGATGTTGGGCCAGTAGGCGCTGACGGTGATTTCGATGTATTCGGCCTGGTATTTTTGCTGCGCCCAGCGGTCCAGCTCTTTGAGCAGGAACCCGGCCACGTCGTCGCGTAAATCAATCAGCTCCACCACTTTGATGCTGCGGCCTATTTCGTCTAAAGTGAAACCGATGGCGCCGACGATACGGCCGTCTTCCTTGGCTACCAAATAGCGCGAATTGCGCGATTCCAACATGAACAAGCCATAGCTCAATTGCAGATTGCCAAACACCTGGCGCCGCGACAAGCGGCCGCGCTCAATCCTTAACAGCGATGGCAGACTGGATTCGGTTAGCTCTTCCACTGCAAAATTGAGGCCAATGGGGTAGCCGTCGGTATCCTCAACGGCGATGAGGTCGGGGCGGAAGCCGCTGTTTTCCAGCGCTTGCTGACCCAGCAGGAACGCTTCGGGGATGACGCGGGGATTGTTGCGCCGTAGTTCGCGGGCGGGGCCGAATGGCTGGCCCATCATGACCAGGCTTTCCCTTTGGGCGAGGAGCACTTTTTGTGGCAAAAAGCCGATAGGCCGCAAGTCAAACTTCTCGGAGATGCGTTGCGCGTAGGGATGGGCGGTACGGCATTCGGTCAGGCCAAAGTGGAGCCGCTTTTCGGCGAATTCCAGCCGGGCGTTCATCAGCGCGGTGCCTACGCCAGCGCCGCGGCTGTCGGGATCAACCGCCAAACGGCCGAATTCGCCGCATAAATCGGAATAGGCCCCCACCTCAAAATAGACGGATGCAGTGCCTACGACACGGCCGTCTTTCTCGGCCAACAAAAACAGGTAACTATCCTGGTAGATGCTGCGTTTGAGCCATTCGTCGCTGTAGAATTCTTTGTATGGATAATCTTCGCCGTAGCAGCGGTAAAACAGGTCGCGCACGGCCGGTAAATCGGCTTCGGCAACGGTGCGGACGCGGATGTTGGAGGGCATCGGGTTCTCTCCTGACGGGGGGTAAAAATTGTTCAGCGGATAGGAGCCAATTAACTTACTCTTTTTCGCCTGCTTGTCGCAAAACGGCGTCTACAACTGATTGACTCAGACTAAATCCACGCTGTCGTAACTGTTCCAAATCATTTTGAATCGTAGGCAGCAGGCCAATCTGTTTGGCTTTGAGTAAGATGCCCACTGTGCCAATTTTGTTCAAGCCTAATTCTGCAAGCTTGCGCCGACCTTTCTTTTCATCCATCAGAACCAAATCGGCGTTGATTTCGCGGGCCAGCACAATTGTTTCAGCTTCGCCTAAATCCAACTCGTCTAGCAAAACTTCAACGGCTAATCGATCTTGGACATGAACCGTTGAAATCCAATTAGCTGAGGCGACTTCTTGTTTGGCGCCGCCTCGTTCGCGGCCAGCTATGACGGCCTCGTTGTAAACAGCTTGGGGGATGTGAATTGGGCCGAAAAGTTGTTCTAGAAGGTCAAAATGGCCGATAGCTGCCAGACCAATCAATGGAGTTGTGTCGGATACAACGATCATTCTGGTTCTGGGTTTGGCAGCGCGTCCACAGCAGCGAACTCGGCGGCCAACTCATCTGTTGAGTAATCGACGTAGGCTATGCCTCGTTTTCGCAGTAAAGACAGAAATTCAACGCGGCTTATATTCAAAAGGCGGGCCGCTTTGCCGGAAGAGATACGTTCTTCTGTGAACAGCGATAACACCAACCACTCATTCACACGTTGTTGTACGCCTTCGCGGTTAATGCCGAATTGTAGCAAAGGAGTGGGGATACTGATTTCCACTTTTGTATTTAACATAAGCCGTTCCTCATCGTTTATGCGATTCATAGGGAAATGCATTATTGTTAGCGGGTCAATATGAATCATAAATGGTAATGTCGCAAAAGTCGTCTGGGTTTGTAGTCAGGTACGCAGTCTGCGGAGAACCGTTAGGCGACGCTACTCCGCAGACTACGTAGCTTACTACAAACTGACGCCGCAATTGCCGGGGGCTTTTGCGATACTGCCATAAATGATTATAGCAGACAGATGGCAATGGAAGAAAATCGAATGGGCGGTTGTTGAGCTTATGTTAGAATTAAGCAGATTGGAAGAGGAAACGAAATGGCGCGAGCGTTGGTAGACATTCGTATTTTGCAGCGGGAGTATTTGCTGGCGATTAGCCGGGCGTTGACGGCCGAATTGGAGCTGCCTGACTTGCTGCGTATTATTCTCAAAGCGTCGGTGGAGTTTGTGTCGGGGCGGGCGGGGATGATTGCGTTGGCCGAGCCAGGCAGCGAGACGCTGCGCGTGGCGGCCATTTATGGGATTCCGCCCCATCTGGTAGACTACTTCGCGCCGTTGGTGCAGGGATTACCTTATCATGAGGGTACGGAGGATGAAGCTAATCGGGAGTTGATGCGCCGCTTGAAGCAGGTAGCCGATAAGGCCGATTTGGGCTTGACGCAGGTCTTGCGCTTGCCATTGGTCAGCCGCGGCGAGGTGATTGGCCTGATTTATGTGTTCCAATCAGGTAGTTATTACTTTGTCGAGGATGCTCAATCGCTTTTGCGCAGCTTTGCCGAACAGGCGGCGATTGCGGTGCGAAACGCGCAGCTTTATCAGCAGATTAACAAGGAAAAACAGCGGCTGGACGCGATTTTGGAGCAAAGCGCCGATGGGGTGATGATTCTTGACCCAGATTTGCGGGTTAAGGTGTTTAACAAGGCGCTGAGTCATATGACGGGTTGGACGGCTGAGGAAGCGATTGGCCGTCATCATAATGAGGTGATTGATTGGCAGGCGTTGAAGACGGATTCGGACTTGGATGACGCGCTAGATGACGGTTGGCCGCTGCCGGGAGCGGCGCATATTTATGTGGAAGGGGATATTCGACGGCCGCACAACGAGCGCCATGTGGAAGCGGATGGCGCGGTGATTAGTTTGGGGATTACGTATGCGCCGCTGGTGGATGAAAACGGCCGTATGGCCGACATTATCGCCAATGTGCGCGACCTGACCCGCTACCGAGAGGAAGAATCGCTGCAAAAAACGTTCATCTCCGTCGTTAGCCACGAGTTAAAAACGCCAGTGTCCATCATCAAAGGGTACGCCGGCACACTGCGCCGCCAGGACGCCAACTGGTCGCGGGAAATCATGGATGAATCGCTGTCAGTCATTGAAGAAGAAGCGGATCAACTGACCGATTTGATTGATAATTTGCTGGAAACGTCGCGCGTGCAGGCGGGGACGTTCTCGTTGGAAATTAGCGAGGAAGTGGTTTTGCCCCGGTTGGCGGCGAGTGTGGCTCGCAAGTTCCGCACGCAGACGGATAAACATACGATTGAATTGAATTTCCCGCCTGATTACCCATCGGTGATGGGCGATGAGCGACGCTTGAAACAGGTGTTGAATAATTTGGTCAGCAACGCCATTAAATACACACCTGATGGGGGGGAGATACGGATGAGTGGCGCGGTTCATTCGCGCTATGTGACGGTTTCGGTGTCCGATGCGGGGATTGGCATCCCGGAACATGAAAAACCGCGTATTTTCCAGCAGTTTTCCCGGCTGGATAACGCGCTTAGTCGCAAAACGGAAGGAACGGGGCTGGGCCTGTTTTTATCGAAGGCGATTGTGGAAGCGCATAACGGCCGTATCTGGTTTAACACCAACGACGACGGCCCCGGCACGACTTTTACTTTTTCAATACCGCGGGGCTAGGAGCTGGGGATTGGGGGCTGGGGCGATACTCTCCAGCCCCTGGCCCCCAATTCCCAGCCCCCATCAATTAGGAGACTTTTTTCATGCAAACTCAAGTAAACTGCCCGCAATGCGGGACGCCTTTTACCGCCGAAATTCATCAGGTCATTGACAGCGACGAAACCCCGGAACTGAAACAAATGCTGTTGAACGGCCAGTTGAATATGGCCGTCTGCCCTAGCTGCGGCGCTGGTGGGCAAATGATGACCCCCATGCTCTTCCACGATGCGAAGCATGAGACGTTTATTGTTTTTATGCCTCAAGAGATGAACCTGGCGTATGAACAGCGCGAGCAAATCGTCGGTCAGTTAGCCCGGCAGGTGATGGACAGTTTGCCGCCTGAGAAACGGCGCGCTTACATGCTGCAGCCGCAAACCATTATCAGTATGCAAACCTTCATGGAGAAGGTGTTGGAGACGGAAGGCATTACCAAAGAGATGATTCAGCGGCAGCAAAACCAATTGGAATTGCTGCAAACGTTGGCCAATGCCGACACGGATGTGGCTGACCATCTTATCAAAGAACGGATTGGCGAAATTGACGAGACCTTTTTTGCCATGTTGCAGCAATATATCGACGGCGCGGCCCAGGCTCAGGACGACAAGCAAATCGTAGCGCTAACCAATTTGCGGGCTAAATTGATGACGGAAACGGAAATTGGCCGTGAGATGGAAAGGCGGCAAATTGCCCTGCATGGCCTGAATCGGGAAG
The DNA here is from genome assembly GCA_024762695.1 of Anaerolineae bacterium. Classification (GTDB taxonomy): domain Bacteria; phylum Chloroflexota; class Anaerolineae; order Promineifilales; family Promineifilaceae; genus JACKCC01. Next base: position 4,519 of record JANTGY010000031.1, on the reverse strand, counting down.
CAAAGGCGCAAGAAGGATTATCGCCGGAACTGCTGTTAAAGCATTTGTTGAAGCACGCCGGCGATGAAGGCATTGAAGGCGCTCTGGTGATGGCCGGGCAGCCGGCTTTGACGTACCAATTCTTCAATTTGCTCACGGCCGAAATCGAGAAACAGGAGAAGGCGGGCGATTTGGCGGCGGCGCAAAAGTTGACGGGGATGCGGTCGCGTTTGCTCAAGGTGTATGACGCCATGCAGGCCCAATCGCAAAAGATGTTAGCTGACGCCGAGGCGACGCTGCAAGCGATTTTGGCAGCGGACGATAAGGATGCGGCGATTCAGGCGAACGCGGCCAAGATTGACGATGCGTTTATGTATGTGCTTTCGTCGCGCATCGCCCAGGCCGACCAGCAGGGGCAAACGGCCGAAGCGCAGGCGTTAAATCAGGTGTACGAACGCATCACCAGGCAAGCGGAAAGCCAATACCCGCCGGAGATTATGCTGTTGAATCAGTTGATGGAAGCGGGAAATGAGGCGGCGCAGCAGCAGGTGTTGGATGAGAATGCGGGCCTGCTAACGCCGGAACTGGTTCAGGTGTTGGATGCGGTGATGAAGCAGTTTGAAGATGCGGGGCAGGGGGAAGTGAACGGCCGTTTGAATGAAATAAAAGCGTTGGTTGAGGCAAGACTATAGCCGGCAACAAGGAAAAGAAAACTTCTGGGTAGAAGTTTGTCAACGAGTCTAGACACGATGTCCATCGTGTTTAGACTCGTTTGTTATCCGCTCTGGACTCGTTCTCGCTTTTCTGGCCTTCACCGCCGCCGCCCACGTCCCACAAACCTCGCTTTGCCCGGCCGCTGACCGTTTTTGGCGCGCTGCTGTTCATTGATTTCATCGGCAGCTTCGCCTTCGCCTTCATCGAGCCGCAAATGGTCTTTTATTTGTACGAGGAGTTGAACTGGAGCACGACTCAGTTTGGCGTGGTGGTGGGCAGTTATGGGTTGGCGATGGTGTTTGGCCAGACGGTGTTAGGGCAGATGAGCGATAAGTACGGCCGTAAACCAATCATCGTCCTGGGCATCCTGCTTTCCAGCATTTTGTACATCATGCTGGCCTTTTTTCGCAGCTATTCATTGGTTCTGGTCGGGGCCGCCGTCGCCGGTTTGGGCGCGGCGCTCATCGCCCCGGCAGCCAGCGCCTTTTATTTGGACATCACCGCCCGGCAGTTCCGGGGGCGCGTCGTGGGCATCAAGGAATCGGTTTTATCGTTGGGCGGGGTGTTGGGGCCGCTGCTGGTCGTCGTCGCCGTGCGTCTGACCACGCCGCGCGGCATTTTTATTTTGGCTGGGAGTCTGGTTCTGTTGGGCGCATTTTTGGCCCTCATCTTGCTCAAATCGCCGCAAAAGCCCCTTCCCGAAACGGATAATCTGGCCTGGGAAGTGAACAGCCAGCGTAGTTTGGCGGCGCAGGCCACGCTCAGCGGCCTGGTTTTGAGCGCCACTCGTTTACGACGGGAGCGCGGCTTCCCCATCCCGGGCGATTTGTGATGGGGAGTGGATTCCTGCCTCCGCAGGAATGACAAGTTTAGCTTTCGGGTAATTAAAATTTATACATGGCCCTGCTTCCGCAGGCATGACAGGATGATTGATTGTTTATGTGCCGCTGGACTGAATCGGAAGGCTAAGGGTGCATTCGTTTATAACTTTGGTGTTTGAAAAGTTGTAACCAAGTAATTGGTAACTGGTAATTGCCCAATTACGCAATTCCCAATTACCAGCAAACTGCAAAGTTAATTTTGGACGAACCCTAAAAATCGGTTGAGACCCGCCCTTCGCCTACGTCAATCCGCTTCCATTCGCCATGAGTCAGGTAGCCGACCGCTTCGTCGTTAGCGCCGTCCATCAAGACGTTGAGCCGGACATTGCCAGGCAGGGCGGCGATGTCGATCACTTTGATGTAATCGCTTGACGGCGCATCGCCGGGCAGCAGGTCGGCCAGGGCGTTAGGCGCGTCGTGGAAGAATGACCAGTTGAAACGGCCGTCGCCCTCGCCATCCTCGCCCAAATGCAGAGGCAGGGAATGTATTCCCGATTCGACCAAATCCTGGAAAAAATGGGTGCCGTAGGAGAGTTCGGGCACACGGCCGTCTTGCGTCACGGCCATTTCGATGAGAACGGCCGTGTTAAAAATGTCGGCATACGTCACCTTCACCCCCAATTCCAGATTGGCGCTGCCCCATCGGCCCGGCCCAATCAAAATAAACGTTTCTTTTTCCAGTCGTTTATTCAACCGGCCAATAATCCGGCCCAATTCCAGCTTGGCTACCGGGTCGGGGATATGGTAATAGGTGTCCGGATCGACAAAAATGATGTAGCGCACACCCTCAGACTTACCATCGGGGATGAGTTTATACGACGTGAACAAAATGTCCTCGGCCGGAATGTCGCGCGGGATGGTCACACGGCCGTCGTCGGCCCGCGTACTGAGCGGACGGCATTGCAGCAGATTCAACTTATAGGTCACTGTCGGGTAATCTTGTTCCACCTCAACCGTAAACTCCACGTCCACCGGCGTTTCGTACACTTGCTCCAGCCGTTTCAAGGCCGTGCGCATCAAGTCTACAAACGCTTTGTCCTGTGTTAACCCTTTGAACGTCAACACCAGGCGATCTGAAGGCTTTAAGGTCGCTGTGCTCAGGATGTCTTGCAAATAATCCCGTCTATCCACCGAGGCTAACAAGCGTAAACTAAAGCTGTCTCGCTCCAAAACATCGCGGAATGGCAATGTTTTAAACGCATTTTCTTCCAGATCAATCACATCAATATATTCTTGGGAATAGCGTTTGATGGCGTTGGCGGTTGTCTCCGGGCGCAGTTGTGGGTGGCTTAAAGCAAGCATACGCGGGTAATCCTTGTCAACCCGATCGACCGCTCGCGTGCCGATGCCGGCGACCAGACGGAGGAAACCATCCTGGCGCCGGATTTTTTCGTTCCAGCGGAATGGGTTCTGGCTGAAAGCAACGCCGGCTAATGTGGGGAAGAAGTAACGGCCGTGTCGCTCCCCCTTCACCTCCTGCAATAAAATACCCATGCGCTCATCATAATCAATCAATCCATGATGCTGGCGATACAAAATGGCGTCTGGATTCAACGAACTGGCGTATACCTTGCGAATCGCATTCAGCAGTTCCTGTAAATTCTCCTCCGGCGTTCCTTGATTGGGACAAAAGAAGCTGTCGTATTTCCCGGCAAATGAAAAGCCAAAATTATCTTCCAGCAGGCTGGACGACCGCACAATGAGCGGGCTGTCCCCCAGCGTTTCCAACACCCCTTGCAAGCGTTCCACAATCTCCTCTGGGAACTGGCCCTCCAAATGGGCCTTCTCCACCATCGGAAAATCAGCTCGAATTTCGTCCAGCGGCCGATATTTCTGGTTCATAAAATGGTCTAAATCATTCATCAACCGGAAATCATAAATCACTTCGCTGCCGATAAAATAAGATTCGGGAATTGAGACTTGTTGGCTGATGTCCGCGCCAATCTCTGGGTCCATCGTTTGCAAAATCTTCCAGGCCAGAGCCATTCCGGCCGATTTGCCGCCGATTTTGCCACGCCCAATTCGCCGCTGGTAAATTTGGCGCAAATCAGAAATTTGGAACACTTTTTTGGCGATGCCAATAAAAGGGAGTTGGTCGCTAATTATCCGTTTGATCAAAACGACTTTGATTTCTTGCAGATGGTGGCGTACTTTTTCCCGCTCCTGGGGCGGCATATTTTCGTAAATCTCGCCTTGTTCAAACAATAAACGCCAGGGCGCTATTTCAGGATTAAAGGTTAACGCCGTCGAAGTTGTGGCGCGGGCCTGGGATTGCAAAACTTCTTCGATGATTTGTTCCAGGCGCAAAATGCCGGAATTGTTGGCGAAGTAAGCGTCGGTTTGGAAGGCCCGAATACGCGCCTTCCGTTCCTGCCACACGTTGGCGTCTTCTTCATATAATGGGTTCAACATCCCCTCGCGCCGCTGCGATTCAATGGCTTTGGCCTTTACTTCTTTTTCAAAGGCTTCTTTGTTGGTAACGCCGCGCCGAAACAGATCTTTTCGCATTCTTTTGCGAATGAGGTCGCTCATGACAGGGTACTGGGCTAATTTGATATAAATATCAATGGTCGGCGTTCGGCTGCGTATTGATGGTTGGTTGTTGGACATATGATATTCTCCTAAGCGGTAATTATAACAAGTTACGGCCGTTTAGGAATTTGGGGTCATCGCCGAATAGTGTGCTTGATAAACCCATAACCATATCTGTCATTCCTGCGAAGGCAGGAATCCACTCCTCGTATAACATGTTCGTAGTAAGGTACGCAGTCGCGCTGTTCAGTGACGGAGTACCGTTGGATGACGCCACTCCGAAGACTACGTGGCTAACTACGAGCGGCTAATAATATCTCCTCGTATAAAGTAATTCCATAAATAGTTCTCAAACAATTGAATAGCGGGTCAGCATCATAGGGGTACATCCCAACATCAGATACAATTTATGA
>JANTGY010000030.1 GCA_024762695.1 Anaerolineae bacterium | reverse complement strand
TACGCGCCCAGTACGGCCGTTTTTGCCCATTGTGAGCGGAAGGAGAAACGGCAGTTCGACAAATCCATCATCCTCGGCGTATCCGACCCGCTCATTCCTGCCGCACAGCTTGAAGCGCAAACCGTTGCCCAAAAGCTGCCCGACGGCCGTCTCTACCAGGGCAAAGAAGCGACGATGGCCGCCTTCAAAGACAATGTCGCCGGAGCCAATTTACTGCACATGGCCTGTCATGGGCTGTTCCGGGCTGACAATCCGCTCTTTTCCTCCCTGAAATTGCATGATGGCTGGTTAACGGCCGTCGATGTCCTGCCCTTCGATCTATCCGATGCCCTGGTGACGCTCAGCGCTTGCGAATCCGGCCGTTCGCAAGTTGTTGCCGGGGATGAACTGATCGGATTGTCCCGCGCATTTTTAGGGGCGGGCGCATCAACATTGGTCGTCAGCCTCTGGTTGGTGCAAGATAGCGCCGCCGCCATGCTGATGGCCGATTGGTATGAACAACTTCAAACAAACCCTAATCGCGCCGCCGCTTTGCGCGCCGCGCAGTTGTCACTCAAAGCCACCCACGCCCATCCATATTATTGGGCGCCGTTCGTTTTAGTAGGGCAGCGTTGACCAATCTTAATGAACTCTGTAAACTTCTGGCGCTACTGTGGTTGCACATTGTGGGAGCTGTCACCATCTTTTGGGAATTGAATTCTGGCGGCAAGAGTAGAATTTATCCGCAGATTGCATAGTTATACTGAGTCCAAAAAGTTACATGGATCGCTCTTAGCTACGCAGTCTTCGGAGTAGCGTTCTTCAGTACTGTTTTTCGGTATCTTCAAAGCATGACGGCGCTCCGAAGACTGCGTGCCTGACTACGAACGGAACGCCGACAATAAACTCCGTGTAAACGCAGATTATGCCGATTATTGAACGTTAATCTGCGAAATCCGCGTCATCTGCGGATAGATAATTGCTATTGGCAATGTTAAAAATTGAGAGGAAGGAGAAGAATATGCATGCATTGAGCATACGCCGAATTTTTATGGGGATGGGGATGTTGATGGCCCTGACAGCGTTGTTATGGGGAGCGGGCCAGACCAATGTATCTGCCGAAACGCTGCCATTGAACTATGCGCGTGATCAGATTGTCGTGAAGGCGGCAACGGCCGTATCCATCAACGAGATCAACGCCGCTTATAACACCACAACCCTCAAGCAATTGTCCAACAGCGCTATTTACCTCCTGCAAGCCCCCGATGGAACCGACGCCAGACAGTTGGCCGCCGCCATGAACGCCGACGGCCGTGTACTCTATGCCGAACCCAACTATCCCGGAGCCGCTCCCGAAGCCAGCGGCGTAGACATCTACGGCTGGGGCGTAGATATTTATGGTTGGGGCGTAGACATTTACGGTTGGGGTGTAGACATCTACGGCTGGCCCGACGACAGCATTGCCTCCGATGCCGCCCATATCAATCCACGTGATTTATTTGGATGGGAATTTGACGGCTTCAACGCCGCCCACTACTTTGAACAACCGGCCGTCCATCTCATTAAATTGCCACAAGCTCAAACCTACAGCGCTGGCGACGGCATTGTGGTAGCGGTGTTGGACACAGGCGTTGACGCCGCGCACCCTGTTTTGGCCGATAGTTTAACGGCCGTGCGCTACGACTTCATTGACGACGACCCCATCCCCGAAGACAATTTCAATGGCCTGGATGACGACAACGATGGCTTTGTAGACGAAATTGCCGGACACGGCACCCACATCGCCGGAATCATTCACCTGGTCGCCCCGCAAGCCCAAATCATGCCCCTGCGCGTCCTTGACTCAGACGGACAGGGCGACAGCTTCGTCGTTGCCGAAGCGCTGCTCTTTGCCGCTGAACATGGCGCGGACGTGATCAATTTAAGTTTGGGAACGGCCGCTCCCTCCGTCTTCCTGGAAGATGTGCTCAGCCAAATCGCCGCTCAGGGCATTCTCGTCGTTGCCGCTGCCGGTAACCTGAACGCCGACATCCCGCAGTACCCAGCCGCCTCCGCTTGCGCGTTGGGCGTCACCGCTACCGGCCCCGGCGTCATCAAATCAGATTACGCCAGCTATGGCAGTTGGGTCAATATCGCCGCCCCCGGCGAACGCATCTACAGCGCCTATCCAGGCGGCGGATTCGCCTGGTGGCAGGGTACGTCCATGGCCACGCCCTTCGTTGCCGGACAAGCCGCCTTATTGCGCAGCGCAGCCCCCCACCTGACCATCCACGAAGTCGCCCAGCTAATCACTGGTACAGCCCGCTCGCTCGATGAACCCAACCAGGTGTACGAAGGCCTGATGGGAGCCGGTTTAATAGAGATACAGGACAGCCTGAACGCGCTAAACGCCGGAACTTGGGCAGCCTCCGATTATGCCTTGTCGGCATGTGAGAACGCCAACTAAAATCGCTGTACACCACGATTTAACCCGAAACCTCTCGAAGACTCAAAGCCTTCGGGAGGTTTTTTTATACCAATTTGAAAATTGATGTATTTTTGCGGGATCGTTAGGGCATTTATTAAACAGTGGCTTTGTTATGCCGGGGAGCCGTTGAGTGTGAAACGGCCGTTACCCTTGCTCCATGAAGCCAGATCAAATTGTAGTTAGTCAATCATAATCAAGAAGGAGAATATGTGATGAAATTTGGTAACGTTCGTTTTGTTTTATTGGTAGCGGCCCTGCTGCTGACCGTTGGTCTGTTTGGCTCCAGCGCCGCCCAGGCCGCTCCCCCGGAAATGGGTTCTTATATTATTGTTTTTAACGACAACGCTGATGTCGCCGCTACCGTTCCCGCAGTAGCCAAGGCGCACGGTCTGCAAACAGGCTATGTTTACGAACATGCCTTGAAGGGAATGTCGGCGACAGTGCCTGCTGGTCGTTTGCAAGCGCTGCAAAATGACCCCCGCGTCGCCTACGTAGTGGAAGACAAAGTGGTGCAGCTTGACGCGCAATCAATGCCCACCGGCATTCCACGTATTTTTGCCGATACCAATGTCAATCTCGATATTGACGGAACCGATGATTACCGCGTAGATGTTGATGTGGCCGTCATTGACACCGGTGTCGATTTTGAACATCCCGACTTGAACGTAGTCGGCGGCGTAGACTGCACCCTCACCAGCGGCGGCGGCGCTCCCTGGAATAGAACAGCCTACTGCTCCGAAACAGAAGGAACCGGCGGCGACGACGACCATTACCATGGCACGCATGTTGCCGGCACCATCGGCGCCATTGATAATAGCATCGGCGTTGTTGGCGTTGCGCCCGGCGCGCGCATTTGGGCCGTTAAAGTGCTTGATAGCAGCGGCAGTGGCAGCGAGAGCGGTATCGTGGCCGGTATTGATTGGATCGTCGCCCAAGGCGGTATTGAAGTTGCCAACATGAGCTTGGGTGGCAGCGGCTACAGCCAGGCGGAATATGACGCTATTCAGAGGGCGGTTGACAGCGGCGTGGCTTTTGCGGTCGCCGCTGGTAATGATGATGATGATGCTAACAATTACAGCCCCGCCTCTTTTGACAATGCGTTAACCGTTAGCGCATTGGCTGACTTTGACGGCGTTCCTGGCGGTTTGGGCGCTCCGACCTGCCGTACCGATCAGGATGACACGCTGGCTGACTTTTCCAACTGGGGAACGGCCGTTGACATCGCTGCCCCTGGCGTTTGTATCCTCTCCACCTACCCGCTGGAACAAGGCGAATATGGAACCATCAGCGGCACCTCCATGGCCAGCCCCCATGCCGCTGGCGCTTTGGCCCTCCTTGCCAGCAGCAATCCGGCCAGCAATGCTACCGATGTTTACAACCTGTACAGCCAGGTGATAAATACCGGTAACTACAACTGGATCGATGATTCCGGCGACGGCATCCTGGAACCGCTGTTGGACGTGAGTACCTTTACGGCAACGCTGGTTGCCACTGGCGGCGGCGGCGACACCCCGCCCACCGTTAGCATCTCCAGCCCCAGCAATGGCGCTTCCTTCGATTCTGGCGCGTTGATCTCCTTCGCTGGTTCTGCCTCTGACACCGAAGATGGCGACTTGACGGCCAGCCTCGTCTGGACATCCAATTTGGACGGCCAGATCGGTACGGGCGGCTCCTTCAGCGCCACGCTGAGCGATGGCGCGCACACCATCACCGCCTCCGTGACGGATTCTGGCAACAATACCAGCAGCGACAGCATTGATGTGACAGTGGGCGGGGGTTCCCAAACTGGTACGATGCACGTTTCGGCCATTGATATGTGGTACACGCGAGGCGGCGTTAATTACTACGTCTATACCCAAGTGACGGTTGTGGATGCGGTTGGCGCTCCGGTTGCCAATGCGACGGTTGATTTGGAAATGACGCTGCCCGGCGGCGGAACGGCTGTTGGATCGGCTATCACCGCCGCTGATGGCACGATCACGTTTAACTATAGATCGAAGATAACCGGCACGTATGTGTCGACGGTGACGAATGTGACGCACGCTACCCTCGCCTACGATGCGGCGGCCAATGTGGAAACGAGTGAATCGCTGCTTGTACCGTAATGTTTGGCCCTGATTGAGTAAATCTTTCCTCTGGGGATTTGGAGCCAATGGGAGTGGGCTTTGCTATTCAGCCCACTCCCGCCTTATTTTGATGAGGGGTGGAGCCTTCATCTTTTTGGAACTGCAATTGATGGATGGAAGACGGCCGTTCGGGAGGAAACGGCCGTCTTCCCGACTCTGAGGGGGTGATTTCATGTAAATTCGCCGTAATTTCATTAATTCATTCATGCTTGAACAAAAAGGAGCCAATAAAAAATGAGAATACTTTCCAAGAAAACCTTACTCGTCATCGCCCTGGTTGTCCTGACCCTCATCATCATGATCATCCCCACCACAGCCGCCGAAAAAGGCCAAAACGCCGCCGGATTCCGCGCCCTTAACGGGCAGGCCGCCGGCGCCTTCCAACTGCCTGGCGATATGCAGCTTGTCGCCCAAGAAGGAGCGGGACGTTATGGCTGGGCCGCTGATCGCTATCGTCAATTTTATGGCGCGGCCGAGGTGTTAGGCGGACAACTGACCATCTACCGCAATGCAGCGGGGGCTACGATGGCCGTCATTGGCGCCCATTATCCCGATCTGGCAGCGACGAATGAGGTTATTCTGAGCGCCAATGAAGCGAAGCAAGCGGTGATGGCCCAAATCGGCCATGCCGGGGAGTGGTTTGCGACATTGAAGATTGATCCGGGTAACGGCCGTTACTTCTACGCCATCGAAAACCGCCAATTTGACAGCCGCTGGTTCTCCTGGGTAGACGCTGAGAATGGGCTGGTCATTAACGCGTATGACGGCCTGATGACTGGCGACGGTATCGGCGTTTTGGGCGACACCAAAGATTTAACCGGTCTGACAACCTACACCGGCAGCGCCTACCAACTGGTCACGCCAGACGGCCGTCAGACCACCTACGACGCCCGCAATCGTTCCCGCCTGCCCGGTACGCTGGCTGCCGATAGCAACGACATCTGGGACTTGCCGGGCCGCACCTCCCCCGGCCAACCGGCCCTGGTTGACGCCCACTTTTACGCCCATGTCACCGACCAATATTACTTGGGAACCCACAACTTCAACTGGATCGCCTATTTCCCGCAAGGCATGATTTCCTCCGCCCACCTCAAGCGGAACTACAGCAACGCCTATTGGAACGGCTATCAAATGGCCTACGGTGATGGCGATGGTGTGACCTTCATCGAACTCTCTGGCGATTTGGACGTAGTGGCCCACGAATTGAGCCACGGCGTAACCACCGCCACCAGCGACTTGATTTACCAGAACGAATCAGGCGCGCTCAACGAAGCTTTCTCCGACATTATGGGAACGTCGGTTGAGTTTTACTATGGCAGCGGCAACTGGACCATTGGCGAAGACATTATGCCCAATGATGATGGCATTCGCGACATGGCCAACCCCAATTCCGACGGTGACCCGGCCCATTACGATGAGCGGTACACCGGTACGCTGGACAACGGCGGCGTTCATACGAATAGCGGCATTGCCAATCATTGGTATTATCTGCTCGTCGAAGGCGGTCAAAACGCGAATCCCGCCTATGCCTCTGGCACAAACGTGATAGGGATTGGCATTACCAATGCTGAATCAATTGCTTTCTTAGGTTTCACGGCTTTGGCTGAAAATGCCACCTTCTGCGATGCGCGAATGAGTACAATTGCCGCTGCCGGCGCCTACGCCGCTAACGTTGCCGACGCCTGGGATGAGGTTGGCGTTGATGTCGCTTTGTGCGGTAACTAATTTTGGCGATTAAAATTTTTCCACAGACCGGTTAACCACAAAAAGTATTTTGATAAAAAATGCGCTAATTCTTTGTGGTTTACCTAATACGAAAACCGATATTCATTTATGGGATTTGTGGCAGAATTTAAACCAATCAACAATCTAGCCACCTACAAACAGTTAACGAAATTCTTCTTGCTTGATCACCAATCGCAAGGTACAAATAAGATGGGGTTGCAGCCAATAGGTTGCAGCCCCTTTTTTATTGTTTCGCAGCATCAAAAAACAGGAGAATTTCATGCGAAAAGTGTCCCCTCACATGGTGTCCAAGCTAATCTGGCTGCTTCCCCTAGCCATTTTCCTCTTTATCCTGGCTGGAACATCGGCTCGCGCCGCTTCCAATACAATGGTCATTAGCGAAGTGTTGTACGACCCCACAACGGCCGAACCCGACGGCGAATGGGTTGAACTGTACAACATGAGCGGCTTAACGATTGATTTGAGCGTCTACAAAGTCGGCGACGAGGAAACTTCTGGCGGTGGCGAAGGAATGTTCCAATTCCCAGCCGGGGCCAGCATCGCCCCCGGTCAAGTCATCGTTATTGCCGAAAACGCTGCCGCCTTTGCGACCAATTACGGCTTCAGCCCTGATTATGAATTCACGGCTAACGATGCTGGCGTGCCTGACATGGTTAAGTACACGGCTTGGGCCGGCGGCAACATCGGCCTGGGCAACAGCGGCGATGAGATTTTACTGCTGGATGGCACGGATACCCTGGTGGATTCGGTCTCCTGGGGCAGCTCCAACTGGGCGTTTAACCCGGATGCGCCGGATGTGGCGGCCGGCCATTCGCTGGAACGCAACCCGGCTGATGCCGATACAGATACGGCCGTTGATTGGCTCAATCAATCCGTCCCTGCTCCCGGCAGCGTCGTCCTCAGCGGCCCCACGCCGACCCCCATCCTGCCGACTTTCACACCCCCTCCCGGCCCGACGGCCACGCCCGCACCGCCTACTCCGACGCCTGATCCATCTTGTGGCAAAAGCAGCGTATATACCGCAACCTGGGAAATCCAGGGCAGCGGCGCAATCTCCCCACTGGACGGGTTAACTGTTAACAACGTGCGCGGCATCGTCACCGCCGACTTCCAGGCGGGAACCGGCGGCCCGCAAGAACCGCGCGGCTTCTTCATCCAGGCCCACGAACCTGATTGCGATGCGGCGACGTCCGACGGCTTGTTGGTTTACAGCAGCACATCGGCCAAAACCTTCAACGTCGGCGATTTGGTTGAATTAGATGGCGGTAGCGTTTCCGAATACCAGGGGCCAGCCTCTTTCACTTGGGAATCCACTGTTACCGAATTGGTTTGCACGGCCAGCTGTACCGCCACCATTGTACAAGCCGGCTACGGCCTGCCCATCGCCGAGGAATATGCGCCGCCAGCCGATGACGTCGCCGCCGAAGCGTACAATGAAGCCCGCGAAGGCATGTTGATGCAGGTCACTACCGACAGCACGGTGATTGGCGCCGCCAACCAATACAACGAATTTATCGTGCGGCGCGGCCTGAATCAAGACCGCCTCCACCGCGACGACGCGCAGCATGGCGACCTGATTATGGTGGATGGCGACGGGTATGCGGCCGCTAACTGCGGCACAGATGGCTTTGGCTATATCAAAACCTTCGACACGGTCAACTACAATCCGGGCGGCGGCAACGCCATCTACGGCCCGCTGAATTACAACTTCAACCTGTATAAAATCCAGCAGGACGATGATACGTACTGTATCGGACACACGGCCGGGAACGACGCCAGCTACAGCCCCATTAGCAACCCGCCTCCGGCTGCTGATGCCAACACGCTCACCGTCGCCAGCATGAACGCCTGGAACTTCTTTGACACCAACAACGACCCCAACAAGAGCGATCCCATCCCCACCCAGGCGGATTATGACCAGCATTCACTCAAGCTTTCGGCGGCGGTTTGCGATCCCAACGGGCTGAACCGGCCGCTCATCGTGGGGATGCAGGAGGTGGAGAACGATACTGTTTTGCAAAAGCTGGTGGGCGACATTGCCAACAACTGTGGCGAGACGTACAACTATCACACGCTGGCCGGGCCGGACGGCCGTAGCATCGAAGTGGCTTTCCTCACCCGCGCCGACCGGGTGACAGTTTTGTCGGTCAATGATCGACAGGGCTGCTCGGCGACCAATTGGGGCATCAGCTACCAACCAAACGACCATCCGGCTGACGTGACATGCAGCGGCGGGACGCCTTATTACTTGTTCAACCGGCCTCCGTTGGAGTTGCAAGCCCAAATCACCCTGGGCGGCAATGTGGAAACGGTGACGGTTATCGCCAACCATTTCAAATCCAAGCTGACCAGCGCTTCCTGCGCCATTTCGGATTGTACCGACCGGCGCGTGGAGCAGGCGCAGCATGTGGACAATTTGGTGGATGGCATTTTGGCGGGCGACCCCAACGCCAACATTATCGTCCTGGGTGATTTGAATGATTACTACAATTCTGATCCGCTGGACGCGCTAGACCCGACGTTTGGCGTTTTGACGAATGTGTGGGCTGATTTGGCTGGGCCGCCTAGTACGGGGCAGGGGACGATTGCCCGCTACAGCTATATCCACGACGGCGTGGCGCAGACGTTGGATCATATGTTGGTGTCGGCGGCGATGAATGCGCGAGCGCGGGTTGTTTCGCCGCGCCATGTGAATGTAGATTGGCCGGGTTCGCATCTGCTGGACAACAGCATGTACCGCGCTTCCGACCATGATTTCTTGCTGGCTGGTTTCGACTTCACTGGCGTCGCCCCAACGGCGACACCTATCCCGCCAACGGCAACGCCGCTGCCGCCGACAGCGACACCCATCCCACCGACAGCGACGCCCATCCCACCGACAGCGACGCCGCTGCCACCGACAGCGACGCCGCTGCCGCCGACAGCGACGCCGATTCCGCCAACGGCAACACCGCTGCCGCCGACAGCGACGCCCATCCCACCGACGGCAACGGCCGTTCCGCCAACCCCAACACCCATCCCACCAACGCCAACGCCTCCTCCAGCGGCTGACGTGGTTTACGTTAGCTCCACTTCTGGCGGTAATATCAGCGGGGTGGCGTTTAAGGATGAGGACATTTTGGCCTACGATACAGGTACGGGAAGCTGGAGTTTGTACTTTGATGGCTCGGATGTAGGTATTGGCGGCACAGATATTGATGCGTTTGCCATTCAAGCGGATGGCAGCATTTTGATGAGCTTTAATTCGGCGACGTTTAGTGTTCCTGGTGTGGGAACGATGGAAGATTCGGATATTTTCCGTTTTGTTCCTACATCGCTAGGCGCGAACACGGCCGGATCGTTTGAATGGTATTTCGACGGTTCGGATGTGGGGCTGACGACGAATGGCGAGGATGTGGATGGGATGGCTGTTTTGAGCGACGGCCGTATCATCGTCAGCTTGCTCGGTTCATTCAGCGTTAACGGCGCATCGGGCAAAGATGAAGACCTCATCGCTTTCACGCCATCTGCACTAGGGGCGGCGACCAGTGGAACCTGGGCTATGTATTTCGACGGTTCGGACGTGGCCCTGGCTAACGCTAGCAGCGAAGATGTTTGGGGGACGTGGGCGGACGCCAACGGCGACATCTACCTGTCGACCAAAGGCGCTTTCAGCGTAACCGGCGCCAGTGGCAATGGCGCGGACATCTTTACCTGCGGTGCGCCCACGACTGGCAGCGCAACCTCTTGTACGTTTAGTTTGTATTGGGAAGGTTCCCTGAACGGCTTTGGCGGCGAGATTGCCGATGGGATTCATATCGGAAGATAATTCACCGTAGGCGCAAGCCGTGTTGATAAAAACCGGGTTTCTGTCAGAAACCCGGTTTTTGCGTTCTTAATCAATTCTTCATCATTTGCTAACACCGTTTATAGACTTTTCTCGTAAGATGTAAAAGTAGCGATTTGTTTACACTGTAATGGATTATGGGTCTTTTGGATCTCCTGGGATTTACCGTAATGCGTAATGCGTGAAGCGCCTCTGGTTACGCATTACGGATTACGCATCACGGATTACGCATCACGGATTACGTATCACGGATTACGCATCACGGATTACGCATCACGCCATGATTACCCCACGAATTCCCAAAGAGCCTGGATTATTAAACGCAGCTTGCGAAAGGATGAAAATTAATGGGTGGTTCACTGAAATTGTTTACGGTGCGGGGAATTGATATTCGTTTACATCTGACGTTTCCCTTGATTTTGCTGTGGGCGGCGTTTCAGTTTGGCACGGCTTCGGGCGCGGGCATGGCGGGGGCTGTTTTTGGGGTCACGGCCGTTTCTTTCCTCTTCGTCCTCATCACCCTGCATGAACTGGGACATAGCTTTGCCGCCCAACGCTATGGCGTGCCAGTCAAGCAGATTGTGCTGTCGCCGATTGGCGGCGTGGCCCAGCTTATGCGCATGCCGGAGAAGCCCATCGAGGAATTTGTGATTGCCATCGCCGGCCCGGCCGTCAATTTTGTGATTGCAGTCTTGATGTGGGGCGCGGCGTCGCTCTTCGATATCAATCTGATCAATACACGCGCCATTTTGCTAGGCTATGGCGGCGTTTCCTTCGCGGCGCTGTTTACCTACATCTTCGTCTACAATATCTTTTTGGCCCTCTTCAACTTACTGCCCGCCTTCCCGATGGATGGCGGACGCATCTTCCGTTCGCTGTTGGCGATGCGCTTGGAATATGTGCGGGCCACCAAAATTGCGGCGACGGTTGGCCGGGGCGTGGCCATCTTGATGGGCATTTACGGCCTGTTCAATGGCGGTTTTTTCATGGTGTTAATCGCCGTCTTCATTTACACCGGCGCGACGGCGGAAGAGCGGATGGTCAAACTGCGCGGCTCCCTGCGCGGCTACACCGTGCAGCAATCGTACTCGCCATCGGTGTACCAACTTAGCCCGTACCACAATTTGCAGCATGTGGTGGATTTTATGCTGATGAGCGGTCAGTCGAGCTTCCCGGTTTCGCAAGGGGAGTTGTATGTGGGCTTTTTGACACGGGAACGTCTGGAACAGGCGTTAAAAACGCGCGGACGGCACACCTGGATTAGCGATGTGATGCGCCGCGACGTGCGCCCAGTTGGGCTGACGACGGATATATATGCGGTCCAGCAAAGGCTGGATGCCGAACGATTGGAAGCGCTGCCAGTGGTGGAAAACGGCCGTTGCCTGGGCATCATCACCCGGCGTAACATTCAGGAACTTTACCGGTTCAGCCGCATCGCCCCCGGGTCCCTCCCCAAAACGCAATCGGCGTAGCTAGAGCGAGAGGATAGAGCTAGAGGGATTGTTTTTCCTCTAGCTCTCGCTCTTTCCTCTTGCTTTTAGTAGGTCTCCGCCGCCGCATCATCCACCGTTCCCCAATCGTCGCCTAACTGCCATGTGCCCAAGCCGACTTCGGAAACGGCCGTGTCTTCTTTGCCAAAATTTCGATATTTCATTTCAATACACCTGCAAAAATTCAATTGCAAATATCTACAACCTGTATGAATCCTGTCTGTGCCAGAAATTATTCAGGGGTATCATCAGTAACCAGGCGAAAACCTGTTAAACTATTTGACCGATACGGCGCTTGATAACTATTGGCGACACACTTTACATCAAACCGTCCATCATCCCATGATCCCCCTCGAATTACTCGATATTTTCTGCGATTATCCGTCCAAGAACTTGTCCATTCCCAAACATTTCCACTCATATCTTGGCATCCAAACATGCTGTCACCGGCAGGGGAATATTGACCCGCAGGAGTCGTACCATAACTTTTTTCTTCCTCAGAATTGCAACGCCCTTCGGCCCAATTTCCCCAAGGATAGTCTCGGCCATCAACACCTCTTGCTGCCTTTTCCCATTCCTCTTGGGAAGGCAATCGTTTCCCAGTCCATTTCGCATACGCTGCTGCATCCTGCCAAGATACATATACAACAGGATGGTCATCGGATCCTTCAGGTGGATTTTCGCCTCGCCAATATTTAGGAGGCTTGTGCCCGGTCATATTAATGAAATAGGCATACTCTTTATTCGTAACTGGCGTTTTATCAATCCAAAATGCTGCCAAATCTATGGCTTCCTTTCCTTCACCATAGATAAACTTACCAGTTGGTATGTAAACCATCTCCTTTTTATCTACAGACCAAATCATGCGAGCCGATGATTTTTCCTGCTCTATTAGTCTCTCAGAAATTATCTCATTATATGGCACGTTTAATGCTGACATCAACAAAGAAAACCCATCGGCATAATGTTGATGGAAATCTATCCATTGAAATGCTTTCCACAAAAGCGGGGGTTCACAAGGTTCAACAAGAAGTGAAAAAAATTGGATGTACGAACTCCGTTCCAATTGGATAGCAAGATCGGTTTCTAATTCAACCCAACGAGATCGAAGCGCATTTGGAGTCAAGATCAGTATAAATTTCCCACTTTCTTCTAATCCCCTGTTGATGGCTTCAACCCATTTTTCTCCAGGATGCACACTTTCAGGCGCAATCCATACAGGCCAACCATTTTGCTGTAACTCTTCGCCAAGCTTGTGGGCAAACTCAGCATCTTGCCCGGAATGGCAAATAAAAACCTGACGAGGATCGCGCCGACTCGGTCTAGCCATGCGAGTCTCTTGAAACCCTATATCTGTTTTTTGGGGAAAAAATTCGGCATAGACTCTTGGCCGTTCCCTCTGTAAAGCTGCCAAAAGATCAGAGAAGCGATTTTGGCGGAGACAATGTTCGAGCAACAAATTAATTTTTCTACGCTTCGTCATTCCTTCAGTAAAATCTTGTTTAACCGTTGGAAAATAATCGAAGCAAAGTGCTTCCAATTCCTCATCATGGAATCGCTCGAGAAGAAATTGACGTATTCGGGCAGTGTTGTAATTATTCGTCATTTGTCATTTCTCAGAACAAACATGCTCCTCTATCAAAATAGCGCGATGAAACCGACTTGAATTATATGAATATATATTGGTTTTGACGATCAATCGGCCACGTTTTTGATTCTAACCAGTATTTTTCAAGCCAGAAGCGATGCCGTTGATGGTGAGGAAGATGGCTTGCAGAATTTGTTTTGCTTCGGCGCTCTCCGGGTCGGGGAGGGCGCGGAGGCGGCGCAGCAGGTTGACCTGAATGGTGTTGAGCGGATCAACGTAAGGATTGCGGCGGCGGACGGAACGCTGCAAGACGGGTTCGTTTTCCAGCAGTTCGCGCTGGCCGGTAACGCGCAAAATCCAGTCGCTGGTCTGGTGGAAGGCGGATTCGATCTGGTTGTAGATGGTCTCGCGCACCGTTTTGTCGGCGACCAGCCCCGAATAGAGGCGAGCGATGCCCATGTCAGCCTTGACCAAGGCCACCTGCGCGTTGTCGATGACCACCTGGAAGAAAGGCCACGCCTGATACATCTCTTGCAAGATGGGCAGCCGCTCGGGGCCATAATCGGCCAGGGCCGCGCCGACGCCGTACCAACCGGGCAGGACGTGGCGGCTCTGCATCCAGCTAAAGCCCCAAGGGATGGCCCGCAGCCCGGCAAAGGGATCGTCGCTGGCGGCGCGTTTGGCGGGGCGGGAGCCGATGCGCATCTGGTTGATTTCGCGGATGGGGGTGGCTTCTTGCCAGTAGGCGAGCAGGGCGGGGGTTTCGTAGATGAGTTCCCGGTAGGCGCGGTAGGAAACGGCCGTCAACTTCCCCATCGCCTCTTGCCACCCAATTTTCGGCTCGGCCCGCTGGCGATAATGGGCCGGAGCGCTGGCCATGAGGACGGCGTGCATCACCTGCTCCAAATGACGGCGGGCGATGGCGGGACGGCCGTACCGCTCCTCAATCACTTCCCCCTGTTCGGTGATGCGGATACGGCCGTCCACCGACCCCGGCGGTTGGGCGACAATGGCCCGGTTAGCCGGGCCGCCGCCCCGCGCAATCGTGCCGCCACGCCCGTGGAAGAGCGTCATCGTCACCGCATGTTCCCGGCAGGCCGCCGCCAGCGCGGCCTGCGCCTGGTACAGCTCCCAATTGGCCGCCAGATAGCCGGCATCCTTGTTGCTGTCTGAGTAACCGATCATGATGGTTTGCTGCTTATCCAGGCGGGCCAGGTGACGGCCGTACACCGGATGCGTGAACAAAGCCGCCATCACACGCGGCGCATCCTGCAAATCAGACCGGGTTTCAAACAACGGCGCAATCGCCAACCCTTCGCCGGCGGCGTCTGGCTGGCAGCAAAGGCCATGCCAATAGCCCAACAGCAAAACCGCCAGCACATCGGCCGCGCCATGCGTCATGCTGATGATGTAGGGGCCGATGAGTTCGGCGCCATAAAAATCAACGGCGCGTTTTAGGAGTTGGAATAATTCTAATGTTTCTCGCGTTTGGTCGGAGAGTTTCCCTCCCCCAGCCCCTCCCGAAGGGAGGGGAGCCTTACTTCCTCCCCCTTCGGGGGAGGATTGAGGAGGGGGAAAGCGTAGCTCAGAAAGATCAGGAACAGGTTGATCGAGAAGTTGGGTGAGAACGGCCGTCCGCCCCCCATCATCCAGTTCCCCAAAATGATCATGCAAATCAAGCAGACGGAACAATTCATCCAGTACGGCCGTGTGCCAGCCCGAATCCTGCCGCAAATCCAGCCGCGCCGTATGCAAACCAAACACCTGCGCCTGTCGCAGCGCCTCCAGCAGCTCCGCACTTGCCAGGTCGCCCATCCCCTCATTGCGCAGCGCGCGATCCATCAAAACCAGCGGCTGAATCAAGTTTGCCATCTTTCGCATCCGCAGCGGCGGATTGGCCAGCCCCTTGAGCCGCGCCACCATGTCCCCCGCTGATGCCTGGGCCAAATCATCGGCCAAAACGGCCGCCCACAGCCGGTACGGTTCGTGCGGGTACCGGTTTTGCAGGAAGGCGATGTGGTCGGAACGCCTGTGCTGAGCGTTGTCGAAGGAGCCGTCTACCTCGGCCAACGCCGCCGTCAAATCAGGGCTGATGGGAGCCAGTTCCGACGAGACCGAAATCGAACGAGTCAGTTGGCGGGCTGTGGCGCGGTGGCGTTCGACGGCCAAACCGCGATGCAGACGCAGCGTTTCGGCCGTCACGTCGCTGGTGACAAAGGGATTGCCGTCGCGGTCGCCGCCCATCCAGGAGCCAAAGGTCAAAAATCGCGTTGGCGGCGTCAGATTGGGATAATGTTCGGCCAGAACGCGGTTCATTTCGGCGTACAGTTGGGGCAAAACTTCCCACAAGGTCGTATCCACGTAGTACAAGCCGGTGCGGACTTCGTCGGTGACGGAGGGTTTGTCAGTGCGGCTGCGGTCGGTCAGCCAGAGGGCGG
The DNA here is from genome assembly GCA_024762695.1 of Anaerolineae bacterium. Classification (GTDB taxonomy): domain Bacteria; phylum Chloroflexota; class Anaerolineae; order Promineifilales; family Promineifilaceae; genus JACKCC01. The sequence goes on along the minus strand of JANTGY010000030.1, from coordinate 4,463 downwards.
TCACTTCGGCGGTGATGTGGGTGAGCAAATCGCGCCGTTCTGACGGCAGCAAATCGCGCTCATCCAGCTCGGTCAGCGCTTCGCCAATGCGGCTGAGTTTGGAGAGGATGGTGCGGCGTTTGGCCTGGGTGGGGTGGGCGGTGAAGACCAGTTCGATATGCAGCCGGTCGAGAAGCTGCCCCATCTCGTACTCATCCACCCCCATTTGGCGCAAAGTGGAAACGGCCGTGCCAATGGATTCGCGCAAAGGCATGGGATAGGCGTCTCGTTCCCGCTTGCGTAAGGCGCGCACCCGCTGCTGTTCCTCGGCCAAGTTGATCAGCTCAAAATAAACGGTGAAAGCGCGGGCGATGAGTTCGGCCTGTCCCAAATCCATCGCGCCGACCAATTGTTCGATGGCGGCGTCAATAGCAGGGTCGTCGTCCATGCGCCGCGCTTTACTCAGGGCGCGGATGCGCTCTTCTAAATCAAAAACGGCTACGCCCGCCTGCCGCCGGATGACGCGCCCCAAAATATCGCCCAACAAATGGATGTCGCGGCTGAGTTGTTCGCCGTTTTTTGTTTTCATTTTTTGTCCTCGTCTTGCGTTTGAATTACGTTCACTTTACCTCATCAGGAGTTTGACGTAAAGGGTGCGGGGAATTTAGTAATGCGTCGCCATAGCCAGCATATTGCACGGTATCATCCTATGTTAAGGCTGGGTTCTTATCGAAAGTTGGTTTGTAATGATAGCCCGGCATAATGAGGCAGCTAGACCAAAGGCGTATCTGAAATTTATCGGATTGGAGGCCCTCTCTCCTTTTTGCAGCGGATGCGCCGGCACACGGAGTACAATGTTTATCCAGGCGTCATCGTTCTACGTTGAGGCACAGCGTCCATGACGCGCTGATATGGCGAGCTTTTGGTTATGCCGCACACATCAAAGAAGGCATCAAACCAGGTTGCAGCCCAAAGGCTTGAATCATGTTGAGTATAGAAGAACCCATCAGCCAGGGACAAGATATGTACCCTGACCGACCCGACCCCCACATTTTCCCCTGTTGGTACGCTAATACGGCCGCCGCTGATTTTTTCAACGTGGCTGCCCTGAACGACAAGGGCGAGGTGATGATTTTTGAAGATTTGACAGCGCTCAGCGCCTGGGGAAGCTGGCATTTGGTCAATGGTCTTTTGAAGGACGGCGAGAATCCGTTAACGGCCGCCCAACAACGTTTGTTAAAAACTGCCGGGTACACCAGCGCCGAATGGCTTTACCTGGGCAGCTTTATGCTCAACGCCACCCAGCCCAACGTAACCGGCCACTTCTTTGCCGCCCACAACATCCAACTAACAGCCCAGAGTATGCTTGTTAACTCGCAAACCTGCGCCATTCGCTGGGTTCCGCCGCGCGAGTTGAAATATGCGCTGTTAGACGGCCGTATCGGCATCATGAGCTATGCCGTCACCGCCTCGCTAACCCTCTTAATGTCCAACAACCAAACCCCATTCTAAAAACGTATGTAACTGTTCAGGTGTATCTCGACTGTCATACCCGCGAAGGCGGGTATCCAAGATGTGGATTCCTGCCTTCGCAGGAATGACCTGTACAGTTACAAGCGTAAAACGTAATGGTTGCTCCCCTTACGTTTTACGCCTTACGTTTTATTGACCTACTCATTCCCCACCGGCTGCAACACCAACACATCCGCCGCCGCCGCTTCCACCGTCTCCCGACTCCACAGCATCGGATGATATTCCCCATTCACCCATAACGGGATCATATCGTCATAATGCTGGTGGTAGGGATGACCGCTTTGTCCAGTCGGATTGATGGCTTGACTGGCGTCTAAATCGCTCATATCCACAATCATTCGCATCGAAGGAATCCAGTTTACCGCCGCCGGTTCGTCCCAACTCCAAGCGATGGCATTGACGATATTACGCCCGCCATCCACCGGGAACGGGCCGCGATTAACCATGGCTTCAATCGGCCCAATGCCGCTGGCCCCCAATGGGCTGCTGGGGAACGTGGCCGTGTGAATGCTGCCCCACGTCCAATCATTCATATCGCCGCCTACATTTTCCTCAAACCAGGCGATGGCGTCGGCCAATGATTGGAGGATGATTGCGTCGCGGGTTTCGGCCTCTGGCGTCGTCACATCATCCCACCACACCGCATTCGGTTCATCGGCTAAAGCGTGGAAAAAGACGAGACCGGCGTTGGAACCGGCAATCTGGTTGAGAAATTCTTCGCCCACGTCGTCTTGCAGTACGTTTTGGGCCAGGTGCATGAAGAAAATCTCAAACAATGCGGCGGGCACACTGTCGCGCCGTTCTTGCAAATCCCAGCCGCGCAGCCGCTCGATGGCTGCCTGCACCTGACTGTCGTCGCTGGATAAATTTTCTAGCAGCGGTACGTAGGATTCGGCCGTTAACGATTTGCTGTCAAATTGGATGCGGGCAAAGTCATTGGCGGTCACTTTGCCATCAGCGATAGCTTCCTGGATGAGTTCGTCAATCCGTTCGCCCCGGTCGCCGTTGGCAAAGTAACCGGTGATGAAATAGGGGTACTCCTCATCCACGATGGCATGATTGGCGGTGACGATGTATCCCTTTTCCGGGTTGAGGACGGCCGGAAGTTCTTCATACGGAACCCAGCCTTCCCACTCATATTCGCCCGTCCAGCCAGGAACGGGAACCAAGCCATCGCCGTTTTTGCGGATGGGGGTCAGGCCCGGCAGTTGGTAAGCGATGTTGCCTTCCACATCGGCATACACGACGTTTTGGGAGGGGATGTCCCAATAGCGCAGCGCCTCGCGGAAATCGTCGTAGTTTTCGGACTGGTTAAGCAGGATGATGGATTGCAGGACGCGGGAGGGTTGATCGGCCGTCCATTTGGCGGCCAGCACATCGCTTACATCATCAACAACCTCGTTCATGATCGGCCCATGCCGGGTGATGCGCACGTCAATGGTCACATCCTCGCCGCCATTGACTTTGATGGTTTCGGGGATAATCTCCATCTCCTGCCATGCGCCCATGTATTCGTATTGGTTGGGATTGCTGGGATTAACTTTTTCAATAAACAAATCCATCACATTGGTTCCGGAGTTGGTGACGGCCCAGGCGATGTTTTTGTTATGGCCGATGACGACGCCGGGAACGCCGGCAAAGGAGAAGCCGGTCACATCCCAGCCAGGAGCGTGTAGGCCGACTTCATACCAGATGGAGGGCATTTGGATGCCCAGATGGGGGTCGTTAGCCAGCAAGGGCAGCCCGGAGGCGGTATGTTCGCCGCTGACAACCCAGTTATTGCTGCCCACAAAGGGGCCGTCGCCAAAAATAGCCGGGGCCTGGCCGATGATGTCCAGGTTGACGTTGTCCCAGTTGACATATCCGGTTGTTTCTGCGCCTGACTGCTTTGTTTCATCCGGCAGTTCGCTGGTTAGTTCATCGGTTGGGGCGATGACGGGGCGGTTTTCGTAGGGGTAAAAGGGCATCCAGGTGGCGATATTGGCTTCGCCGAATTCTTTGATGAGATTGGCCCGCCGAATTTCGCTGGTCATTTCTCGCCCGCTCAGGTCATAGGCCATGACCATGCCCCAGGCGACGGTGTGTTCGGCCGTCCAGGGTTCAATTTCCCAGGGTTCGCCGACTAGTTCCAAAATGGTCTGGTTGATGGAGATGTTGTCCCGATTTTCTTCGATGTAGGCGTTGACGCCGGCGCTGTACGCTTCCAAAATGGCGTAATAAGCCGGTTCTTCTTTCTCGTAGTAGGCGGCGGTTATGGCAGCGGAACGGTTCCAGCCCAGAGTGCGGATGAATTTGTCCGTGTCTACAGTCGCTTCGCCGACGATTTCGGAGATGCGGCCCTGGCCGGTGTGCCGCCAGAATTCCATCTGCCAGAAGCGGTCTTGGGCGGTGACGTAACCCTGGGCAAAGAAGAGGTCGGCTTCGTTTTGGGCGTAGATGTGGGGGATGCCGAATTCGTCGCGGTAAACTTCGACGCTGTCGGTCAGGCCGTTGAGGGCGATGGTTCCGTCGGTGGTGGGAAACGGCCGTCTCACGGCCACAACGCCCATCACGCCAGCAATAATAATGATGATCAGTAAAATTCCAACGAGGATTAGCCCGATGCGAGCAATGCGGTTCATTTTCTTCTCCTATTCCCTGCTTGTGATCGTTTCTTGCTTGCCCCGGTCAATGATGCGTGGCTAAGATGGCGGCCTACATGACGGCCGTTTGCCGTTTGGCTTAGGGCTGGCTAATAATACCTGTTTTTCACGACAGGGGACACTTTTTTCTGGTAAATTGGGGCGAGTAAGAAAGGGACAAGTTTGTAAGGGGGAAGTAAGCAAGCGTCCCCTTACTCCCTACTTCGATCTATCTTGGAGATGTTGATGAAACGAGCAAGCGTAATTTTGATGATTTTGTTGAGCGGGATGGGTTTGGTTGGCGGTTTGATGGCGCTGGAGACGGCCGTT
>JANTGY010000029.1 GCA_024762695.1 Anaerolineae bacterium | reverse complement strand
TAGAAGCAGGCTACGACATTCGCACCATCCAGGAATTATTGGGCCACAAAGACGTGAAAACAACGATGATTTACACCCATGTTGCCAATCGCGGCGTCCTGGGCGTGCGTAGTCCTCTGGATCAATTATGATGTCAATGCTGTTCTATATCAATGATTGTGTTTAATAAACGACGTTCTTCCTCTTCACTGCTGATTTGACCGTCCAGGCGGGCAGCGAGGAGTTGATCGAGGATGACGGCGTATTGGGGGCCGGGTTTGAGGCCCATCCCGCGTAAATCGTCGCCGGTCACGGCCGTTTTCACCCCCCTTAACTCCCGATAATACAACGCAATCTGATCCGAACCAGATCCATTCCCCAACGCAATCTGCGCCGTCAACAAAACGCGCGGCTGAAACGGCCGTAATGCCTTCTCCACCTGGCTGGGGCGTGGATTGGCGGGCAGGGCGGCCAGCCGTTTCAAACAGCGAGCGACGGCCGTCACATCTTCCCGCGTCGCCTTGCGTACCCGCAGCCGGGCCAGCGCCGTTCGCCGTTCCGCCGCCGGCAGCCCCACCACCCATTGGGCAAAATACAAAAACGACCGCCAGCGCGACGGCCGTTCCGCCGCCCAAATCGGACTGGCAACCAAATCCGGTACACGGGCAAACGCCGCCGCCATTGCCGGCGTCCAATGCAGAGCGGGATGAATCTGGGCCATCACGCCCCGTTCGGCTAACCGTTCCATCACCTTGATGGGGGCCGCTTCGCGCAGCGCCAACTCAATCTCATGTCGAATCCGGTCGCCCGTCACCCGATCCAGCATCGGCAGCGCCTCAGCCATCAATTCCATCGTGCGCGTTTCAATGCGGAAATTGAGCCGCTGCTCCAGCCGGATAGCCCGCAAAATCCGCGTCGGATCATCCACAAAGCTCAGGCTGTGCAAGACCCGAATCAAGCCGCGTTCCAGGTCGCGACGGCCGTTATAAAAATCCAACAATTCACCCAGATGCGCCCCATCCAACCGCACCGCCAGCGTATTGATGGTGAAATCGCGCCGGTGCAAATCCAGCTTAATCGAGCCGCGCGTCACCTGCGGCAGCGCCGACGGCTCCGTGTAAAACTCGCTGCGCGCCGTTACAAAATCAATCGTATCCGGCAGCGGATGAGCGGGTGAAGGGGTGAGGGGGTGAGGAGGTGAAGGCGGGCGTTTCACCCCTTCACCCATCCTCCCCTTCACCTCTTCATCCCCAACCGCTTGCCAAACTTCCGGCGATAGGAACCATTTGCCCGTGCCAAAACGGTCATGCGTATGGACTTTGCCGCCAAAGCGGCTCTGTAAATTTTTAACCAATTGGATGGCGTCCCCTTCGACGACCATATCCAGGTCAACGGCCGTTTTCCCCAACAACAAATCGCGCACCAACCCGCCCACAAAATAGAGCGGCATACGCAGCGCCGCCGCCGTCTGGCCGATGGCTAACACCATGTCCCACATCGCCGGCGGTAAAGATTGATTGAGCAATGGCCGTAAATCCGAATCGGCCGTTTCTGGCGAGGACTTGAACAAAAACTTCAGTAAATCCGTCCGCGTTACAATGCCAATCGGCCGCCCCGACGCCGTCTCGTCCCCGTTGTCGTCGGCGATGACCGGAATTTGGCCCCAGCCCTCGTCCAACATCAACTTTTGCACGCGTTCAATCGAGTCCGACGGCCGTACCGTAAAATCGCCGGCCTTCATAATGCGACTCACCGGCATTTGCGCTAATTTGTGGCTCATCGCCCGATCGACCGCCCGCCGGGTTAACAGACCGGCCAGCCGCCCGCGCGCCGGGTCAACCACCGGATAGCCTTCATAGCCAAAGCGCTGCATCAATTCCTCAGCTTCAGCGACAGCCATTGCTGGCGGCAGCGTTTTGACGCCATAAGACATAATTTCAGCCACCGTCGCCATCGGTTTAACCGCTTGCGGCAGCAGTTCCCGCGTGCGCGCTTCCACAGCGGCCAACTCTTCGCCAATTACGATGGCCGCCGCCGCCCGCCGGTGGCCGCCGCCGCCCAGCGCCCGCGCAATCACCGACACATCCACATTATCATGCGCGCTGCGGGCCACTAACTGCACGTCATTCCCCAACTGCACCAAGACCAGCAGGCCGGTGGGCAGCAGCGCTTCCCGCAGCCGGTGGACCACGGAGGAAATCTCGTCTTCAAAACCATCAGGAGCGGCGACGGCCGTTAAAATTAATGAATGACCGCCAATTTCAATCCAGTTAACGGCCGTTTGCAGCCGCTCATACAATGCCCACTGCTCCGGCGTCAAGGGGATATTCATGAACTGGCGCACCACCGCCAACTGCGCCCCCTGTTCCAGCAGCCAGCTTGCCGCCCGCACATCCCGCGCCGTCGTCGTGTCATACGTCAACGACCCCGTATCCTCATAAACGCCCAGCAGCAGCAGCGTCGCTTCTTCCGCGCTCAAACCGCGTCCCGCCGCTTGCAGCATCTCCGTCAGCAGCGTCGTCGTCGCCCCCACCAAGCCAACCTGATACGTCCAATTATCGTACGTTGTTTGCGTTTCATGATGGTCGATCACATGCACCCGCGGCGACCGCACCATACCGCGCACACTGCTCATCGAATGCGTGTCCACCAGCAAAATCTCATCCACCCGTCGCCGTTTCCAGTCTTCCGGCCGCATAAAAGGCAGCGCATCCCAATACAGCGTCAAAAATTGCTGCACATTGCGATTAACCCGGCGCGGCAGCAGCGGCGTCCCCTCCGGATACAGTTTGTGCGCCGCCAACTGCGCCGCCACAGCGTCAAAATCAGCGTTTTCGTGGGTGAGAATGAGTTGCATACGCCCATTATAACCTGAATACGGAAGGGGCGTTTATTTTGGCGAGATTGGGAGATTGGCAGATATGATTGACGGCCGTTATCCATCACCCTCCACTTGCCACCAGCCACCAGCCACCTGCCACCTGCCACTCGCCCCAAAAGTGTAAACCACTTGACATTTTAGAACATTCGTGCTAATTTAATGCAGAACGGACGTTCTAATCAATGTCCTCCCTGGAAAAACACAAAAGTATTATCGTTTGGCCGACTAACTTGGCAGAGGAAGTGGGCCAAACAAAGTAGAGGAGACATCATGCGAAACGAACAGGCTTTCAACGATAGTAGGCAAATCCAATTTAATTTAGGCAATACGAATCTTAACGTCTCTCGAAAAGCGGCAATTGGCATCATTTTAACCGTTGCTTTGTTAGCGTTTGAGATGTTTAACTTCGACACAACCCGTTATGCGCTGCATAACCTTTTAGGCGACGTCAGTTTTATTGGGTTGCAATGGGCGGGCATCTTAGCCATCGCCTTTTGCGCCATTGATTTTGCCGGTTTAGCCCGCCTTTTTACACCCGAAAAAGGGCGCGACGAGCCGAAAGAAGTATGGTATTTGATGGGCGCCTGGTTGTTGGGCGCAACGATGAATGCCGTGATGACCTGGTGGGCGGTTTCGCTTACCCTGCTGACCCATAATTTTGGCAACGAGGTGTTGGGCCGGGAAACCTTGCTCAATGTAGTGCCGATTTTTGTCGCCGTCCTGGTCTGGCTCACCCGCATTCTGTTCATCGGCGCGTTTACCGTTGCCGGCGAGCATATTTTCGACTTTAGCCGTCAGGCAGACGTGGAGAGCCGCCCACAACCCGCCCACCGACCACAGGCAGCTATGCCCACCCGCGCCGCCCCGCAGCGCGCTCCGGCCAAACGTCCGCCCGCCCCACGCCGCGCGCCGCGCCCGGCAGCGGCTATGACCGCCCAACAGTCTGATGATTTTCCTGATTTTTTGGACGAACGCCCGCCCGCGCCGCAGCCTAAACGTCAAACTAATTCGCGTATTCGCCAACGGCCGCCTATGCCCAATCGTCCCAATGGCGTGCGCCGCGCGCCCCTCAATGGCGTCCAGGCCCGTTCCCGTAACCGGTTTAGCTAAACAAGGCAGAGGCAGAGACAGAGACACAGACAGAGACAGAGACAGATGCTTTCTGGCTTTTGACGCTCGGACGAGGTACATTTGATGGCATTCTATGAGCAAACTATGGGCGCATATCCAACTGTGGAGTCGCCGTTGAGCCGGTTCGATCACGAGGAAATTTATTTCCCTGAGCGACGGCCGTCGGCAGCAATCTCCCCTCAGCAGTTAATGCCGATGATTTTGGGCATTGTGGCGGTTTTGATTATTACGGCCGTCTTCATTCGTCCTAAAATTGTCAGCAACGAAGCGAATGAGGCAGGTTCGGAGACGGCCGTGCAAACACAGACGGCGGCGCAAACGCAGTTGGATTTGGCCGCGCCTAACGCTAATCAAGAAACATCGGCTCCTGCGGCCGCTCCTCTCCCCGCTAAAGGGGAAGGCGAAGGCGGCATCTCGCCTATTTTCTCGCCCCAGGTGCAGTATTGGGCGCCCCAAATTGTTGGCTGGGCCAGTCAGCACAACCTTGACCCCGATATCGTAGCCACCATTATGCAAATCGAATCTTGCGGCGACCCGCAGGCTGCTTCTCACGCCGGAGCGCAAGGTTTATTTCAGGTGATGCCATTCCACTTTGCGCCGGGCGAGCAGATGCTTGACCCGGATACCAACGCCCGGCGCGGCATGACTTATTACGCCGAACGACTAATACAAACCGGCGGCAATGTGTACCAGGCGTTTGCCGGCTATAACGGCGGCCATGTCGCCGCCGCCGGTAATTGGAACACCTGGGCCAACGAGACTCAGCGTTACTACACGTGGAGCAAAGGTATTTACGATGACGCCAAAGCGGGATTGGCCGAAAGTCCCACCTTGCAGCAGTGGATGCAAGCCGGCGGCGCCAGCCTCTGCCAGCAAGCGTCCAATCGGTTAGCTTTGCAATAAGTTCCAGAACGGCGCTGTACCTGACAATTAATTACAGGTGGCAAGTGGCAAGTCGTCTTTACAAAACCACTTGCCACCTGCCACTTGCCACCCGCCACCCTTCTTTATTTTATTGACGCCCCCTTCCATGAGTTTTATACTTTGATCACCCCCTGCCGCCCCCCTTTCTATTGGCAGGATTGGCTGATTCATCGTTTACCTGAAGGAGGTTCTGATGGCTATTTCAATTACCTGGCATGGTCATGCCACGTTTTCCCTGGATTTTGATGGTAAAAAGGTTGTCGTAGACCCGTTTTTTGCGGGAAATAATCCGGCGGCCAAAACCAGCGCGGCCGATGTCGCCGCCGATTTTATTTTGCAAACGCACGGCCACGCCGATCATATTGCCGATACGGTAGGTTTGGCCCAGCGCACTGGCGCGCAGGTTATTGGCATGGTTGAGGTTACTACTTGGATCAGTAATCAAGGACATGAAAATGTGCACCCAATGAATATGGGCGGCGGTTGGAATTTTGATTTTGGCCGGGTAAAAATGACGCCGGCGCTGCATAGTTCTGGTTTGCCCGATGGCTCATATGGCGGCGATCCGGCTGGTTTTGTGGTGACGGCTGGCGGCAAGAATATCTATATTGCCGGCGACACGGCGTTGTTTTCGGACATGGCGTTGATCGGCCGTGTGGGGTTGGATGTGGCTATTTTGCCAATCGGCGACAACTTCACGATGGGGCCGGACGATGCGCTGTTGGCTTTGGATTATTTGAAGCCCAAAGTTGTCATTCCCTGCCATTTCAACACCTGGCCGTTAATTGCGGCTGATGTGGAAGCCTGGGCCAAACGAGTCGTTGCAGAGACGGAGGCAAAACCAGTAGTCCTGGCGGTGGATGAAACGTATACCGTTTAACTGCGTATTGGGGAGCGATACAGTACGATTACCCTACTGTTTTGGAGGGCGAAGTTAATCTATTCGCTCTCCTTTTTTGTTTTTTTGGAGGTGAAGATATGTTTAAACGATTGAATTGGATATTGGCCCTGATTATGCTGCTGAGTTTGCCTGCTTTGGCGTGTGGCGTGTTTGGCGGCGATGAGGCGGAGCCAACGGCCGTGCCCCCTGCAGCAGAACCGGCTGAAGTAGAGGCGGCTGCGCCAGAACCGGCCGCCGATCCAACTACTGAACCAACCGCAGAACCAGTTGCGGAAACGGCCGTTGCGGAGCCGCCCGTCCAAGAACCGGCGGCCGAAGAAAGCGAGGCGCCTCCTGTCCCGGCGTCGGCCCTTGACCTGGCAAGTATCAACCAACTGCCATTTGATAGTTATCGCATCGAAATGGTCTTGGAATTTAGCGGCGTCAAAGCCGACGGCACAGAAGTGAACCAGGCCATGAACGCCAATTTTGCCGTTGTTGTTGACCCGCCAGCCAACAGCATGTCTATGGGTTTTTCCGGCATTGAAGAGGCAATGGGGATGGACACGATTGAGATGGCCCAGATTGAAGACACAACCTATATGGTTCTTCCTGAAATGGGCTGCATCACAACGCAAGGCCAGGACATTCTGCAAGACAATCCATTTGCCGACATGTTAGCGCCGAACGAATTTATGAGCGATTTGGAAGATGCCAAATATGAGGGTGAGGAGACAATTAACAACATTCGCACCCGCCATTATAGTTTTGATAAGTTTGCTTTTGGCGACACGGGAACGGATGAGATTGAAGAAGCGGAAGGTCACATCTACATTGCCAAAGATGGCGACTTCCTGGTGCGCATGGTCATAGACGCTTCTGGCCAAATCGATTTCTTTGATGAAGGCGTGGATCAGGATGGCGAGTTGCACATCGAAATTAACCTGACCGACGTGGATGAAAATGTTGAAATTGTGATGCCGGCTGGCTGCGAAGGACAAACTGGCAGCGGTTCTGAATTCCCGATGATGGGCGATGCGTATGAAGTTTCTTCTTTGCCTGGACTGGTGAGTTATAAGACAGACGCGACCACTGACGAAACGCTGCTCTTCTATGAAGAGGCGTTGATGGCTGAGGGCTGGGTGAAGGATGAGGCCGGTTCTTTTGTTGGCGGCGGCAGCGCGTTGGTGGCTTTCTCGCGCGATGGCGAATCGTTGAATTTATCCATCAGCCCCGATGATAATGGGGGAACTTTTGTTGTTTTGATTAGCGAGACGGAAGGGTAGCGGCGCGCCGAGGTTACGAAGTTGCGGAGTGTTTTTACTTCGCAACTTCATTACCTTGCTTTATGGCCCTACGATTGTTTCCGGGGAGAAGAGGCTGACACGGCCGTTTTCATCCAAAGCCGCCATACTTACCCCATAAGTTGTTTCAGGATCATATCCAGTCAACGCCACATTCCCCGCTTGATTGGCCCCCACAAAGCGAAAGGGTACAAAATTAGCCGATTCCAGCGGGCGGAAGGAGATGACATAGCCGGCCGCATTGGGGTCGGGCGACCAGGCGAGAATATAATCGCCGGGGGTGGACATGGGCGCAATGGAGGGAGCGTCCGGGCGAGCGGGCGCGCCAAGAGCGTTGGCGGCCATCGCCACATTCAACTGTGTTACCTGTTGCAAATAAGCGTAATCAATTAACTCCCAGGAATCGTTTACAGAATTGAGCAGAGCCGGGTCTTCCACCGATTCGGTCAGGCGAATGGCCGGCAGATTGGCGCGGATAAATTCTCGTTGATCGCCAAAGCGATTGTCCCGATCCAGGGCGTCGATGATGGTGAGGGGGAAGGTGGGTAGGTACAAACTGCTGGTCAAGTCATAATAACGGGCCAATTCGCCAGACGATGACGTGTTTAGTTCGGGGGCGAACAGCCGAATGGATTGCGGGATGCCCGTTCGGCCGCCGACGGTGTCGTAGTTAATGGCCGCTAAAATTGGCGTATCGGTCAGGTAGGCTTCTTGTACGAAGTGGCGGGCGCCGTAAGAGCCGGGTTCTTCGGCGGCCATAGCCGCCAGAACGACGGTTTGGTTCCATTCGCGGGAGCTGAGGATGCGGGCGGTTTCCAGCAGCATGGCGACGCCGGAGGCGTTGTCGTCGGCGCCGGGGGAACGGCTGGTTCCATCGAGTAAATTATCGCGCCGGGTGTCGTAGTGGGCCATGATGACGATGATGCCGGGATTATCGCCGGTTCCAGGCAGGGTGGCGATGATGTTTTCCTGGTCGTTGGCCAGTCCGTTGTAGTTGAGGGGGAAGGATTGGCGTTGGACTTGGAGACGGCCGTTGCCCACCCGTAGAAATTCATTGTAAATAAACAACCGCGCCGCGCCCACGCCAAAATCTGGCTGATCCGTCGCGCTAAACACATTGCGCGTGCCAAACCCTTGCAGCGTTTGTACATAGCCCATCAACTGCTGCTGCGATACCGAGTTGAGTAAGGAAACGATGGCCGGATCAACGGCCGGCACAATGCTACTCACCGGATCGTAAACCAATTCGCCAGTGTTTACCGCGCCCATTTCTAGCGGCGGGGCGGTGGGGATAGGCGTAGGGATGGTTGGACGCTGCGGCCCTTCCAATAAAGCGCAGGCCGACGTTATGGTTAAAAGTAGTAAAACTGAGACAAAAAGGATGAATTGACGCCGCAAAATGACTCCAAGATAATGATTTCGGTTAGAACCAATACATTCGCCGGATTAAACTCCGGCTGACATTTCAAAATGTCATTCCCGCACAGGCGGGAATCCACTTGAATAACAAAAAGATGGATGCCTGCCTCCGCAGGTATAACAGGCCAATTTTTGAAATTGGCGAAAGCATTGCAAAATAATACCCTATTTTGAGCGATTGGGGATTAGAGCTTGTTGAGTGATGACCGCCGCGATTTCCATGCAAAATCGCGGCGGTCAATTTGGTTGATTAGGCGTTATCTTTCTTGATGTTAGTGTGCATGAAACTGGACAACATATCCATAGGCACAGGGAAGATAGTCGTCGTATTTTGTTCTACGCCAATTTCGACAAGCGTTTGCAAATAGCGCAGAGTCATCGCGCCCGGCTCTTCATTCATGCGGCGGGCGGCCAGGGCTAACTGCTCCGAAGCTTGTAATTCGCCTTCGGCGTGGATGACTTTGGCGCGGCGTTCCCGTTCGGCTTCAGCCTGACGAGCCATTGCCCGAATCATGCTTTGGTTAAGTTCAACGTCCTTGATTTCTACGATGCTGACTTTGATGCCCCACGGCTCGGTCGCTTCGTCAATGATGTGCTGCAAGGTTTCGTTAATCCGCTCCCGTTCTTGCAAAATGTGGTCCATGTCCGATTGGCCGATGACATTGCGTAAACTGGTTTGGGCGATTTGCCAGGTGGCCCGGCGGTAATCTTCAACCTGGATGACGGCGTTGACTGGGTCAATGACGCGGAAATAGACAACGGCGTTGACTTTGACGGTGACGTTATCGCCGGTGATTGCTTCTTGGGAGGGCACATCCAGCGTGACGGTACGCAAATCCACTTTGAACATGCGGTCAATAATGGGGATGATGAAGAAGAGTCCCGGCCCTTTAGCGCCTTGAACGCGGCCTAAACGGAAGATGACGCCGCGTTCATATTCCTGAACGATTTTGACGGAGGCGGCCAAAATGACGACGACGCCGAGGCCGACAAAGCAGAGAATGGGTAAGAATCCGGCTAATAAGCTGCTCATTTGTGTTTATCTCCTTTTTGAGTCACAATGCGGTTAAGAGTTGGCGGAGTTGCGGAATTGCGAGGTCGTGGAGGCATCTTTTTACTTCGCCGCTGCGCAACTACGTCCTTTATGTATTATAGCCATAAATGACGCGGCTGGGCAGAGGAAATGTTATGTCTAATTCTGAAGTAAAAAATTATGATCGGTTTATGTGGTTGTTGGAGCGGTTTAGCTTGCGGCGTTTGCGGCGCGATTTGCTGGGCGATGTCTATGGCGAAGTTTTGGAGATCGGCGTGGGCACGGGAGCGAATGTGGGATTGTATAATGGCAACCTGGAATGGGTTACGGCCGTTGACCTGAGCGCTGAACGTTTGGCCGGTACGGTGGAAAGGGCCAGGTTTGTGAATGGCTCCTATCCATTCATGGCCGGCTGCGCCGACGCCCAACGTCTGCCTTTTGCCGATAACCAGTTTGACACGGTGGTCAGTACGCTGGTGTTTTGTTCTATCCCTGACCCGATGCAGGCTTTGGCGGAAGTGAAGCGGGTGTTGAAGGATGACGGCCGTTTTCTCCTTATGGAACATGTGCGCGGACTGAACCCCATTACCCAGCGGCTGACGGATTGGCTGCACCCGGCCTGGTTTGCTTTGCAACATTCCTGTCATTTGAATCGGGAAACGGCCGTTGCCGTCCAGTCCGCCGGGTTCCACATTCAAGAAACCAGCGCGCATGGATGGGGAGTCATCCAGACCATCAAGGCCCAAAAACGGGAAAGGTAAAACGTAAAATCAGGTTGTCATTCACTAGTGGCCTTGTTATAATTTGCTGGCAGTGCCACCTTAGCTCAGTTGGCTAGAGCGGCGCATTCGTAATGCGCAGGTCGTGAGTTCGAATCTCACAGGTGGCTTTCTTGATTGCCTGGCTTTTTTATTGCCGGGCTATTTTTTTATCAGGCGGTTGTTGGCTAGTTTTGGTGTGTCGCGGTTTATAATTTAATTTCGGAAAACCGTGACACCGCATGGTTTGGCGGTTTGTTCCGCTGATTATTTTTAAGAGACAAACCGCCAAACACTTACAGGAAGGATTGATGAAAAAAGAGAAACCGATTGTATTTGGCGTAGCCGGTGGAACGGCGTCGGGCAAGACGACGGTGGCGCGGGCAATTTTGGAGGCAGTGGGCGCTGAGCAAATCTCCTATTTATCGCATGACGCTTACTACCGCGATATGCCCCATCTTTCATTGGAAGAGCGAACGCATCAAAACTACGATCACCCTAATTCATTGGAAACGAAGTTGTTGATTAAGCACATCCAGCGTTTGATGGCTTGGGAACCGGTCAATGTGCCCGTTTATGATTTTACGACGCACCGACGCACGCAAGAGACGGTGTTGGTGGAACCCAGCCCGATTATTTTTGTGGATGGCATCCTCATTTTTACAAAACGGAAGCTGCGCGAGTTGATGAACATTAAGGTGTATGTGGATACGGATCCGGATGTGCGTTTTATCCGCCGTTTGCAGCGCGATATTCATGAACGCGGCCGTTCGCTGGAATCGGTGGTGGAGCAGTACATGGAAACAGTACGGCCGATGCATTTGAAGTTTGTGGAGCCAAGCAAGCGGCACGCCGATGTCATTATTCCACATGGCGGGCTGAACCGGGTGGCGATGGAGATGGTGGTGGCGCGTATGCGGGATTTGTTGTCTTACCATGCCTGAACTGAAGTTTGTCGTCCTTACTTCGCAGCGCAGCGGCTCTTCCTGGTTTATGGATGTGCTGAACAATATGGAGGGCGTGCGGGGATATGGCGAACTTTTTTTGCCGCCATCACATAAACAGGGCAAGTCGGGCGCTGCATTGATGTCGCCCCAAGCCGCGCAGTATATCAATGAGACGGCCTACGCCCATCCTCGTTTTGGTCATTGGCAGGAGGGGCGGGGAGGGATACGGCCGTTTACTCCCTTCACTTATCTCAATCAACTATATCGTCAACCGGGCGGCGTTGGTTTCAAGCTCATGTACTCCCAACTTTACCGTTACCCAGAAGTATGGCTGTACTTAACCGCGCGCCGCTTGCCGGTTATTCATCTTATCCGGCAAAATTTCCTCGACATCGTCATTTCCACAAAACGCTTACAACTGACCCGGACAGCGCATCGCATCGTCGGCGAAAATGATGCGACCAATCAATCGCCAATTTATCTGGAGCCTGATGCGTTAATCCGCCGACTGCGCTGGTTGCAACGCAATGTCAACCTTGCCCGACGTCTGTTACGCTGGTTTAGAATCCCGCACATTGAAGTTATTTATGAATCGTTGAGCGCTGAGCCAGATAACTTTAAGCGCGTGTGGGCATTTTTAGGTTTAGAGGCAAACGGGCAACTCATCCAATCCAATTATGTGAAATTGATCCGGGCCAGCCACGTTGATTTGATAGAGAATTACACCGAAATAAAAACAGTATTGGCGGACACCGAATTTGCGGAGCTGATAGATTAAAGCGTGAATCTGCTAAAACGGAGCGTAACCTCAGTCGGTTGGAATGTGGGGGCTAACAGCATTAAATTAGCCGCCTTTTTTGTGCGAACAACGCTGCTGCTGCGTTGGATTCCAGAGCCGGCTATTTTTGGCACGTATGCGGCCGCTTCGGCCTGGATTGGGGTGACTATTATTTTATCCAGTTTTGGGATGCAGGGCGCTTTTTTGCACCGTGCGCCGGAAACTGAAGATGAAGATGAGGCTGCGGCCGTTCATTTCACCCTAAAGCTGGTCTTTACGCTGGTTTGGGCCGTTTTGTTTATTGGCGGGGCGCTGCTTTTTACTGATGGCGCTTTGCGATTTGCCATGCTTTTTCTGGCAGTTACGCAAGGTCTGGGCCAATTAGCCCAAACGCCGCGTTTAATTTTGATTCGCCGGGTTGTGCATCGGCGTTTGTCAATTCTGGAGTTAGTGAACGCTTTTTTGAATGTCGGGTTATCCTTGTTTTTGGCTTACAGAGGTCATAAGTTGACCGCCTTACTGTACCCGGCGGCGGCTACAACCATTTCTACTTTGTTGTTTCTTTATGTGTGGCGTCCGGTTTGGCGGCCGCGTTTATCCTGGTCGCGGTCTGTTGTTCGCTATTTTTTGGATTTTGGGCGCAAGAATGTGGTGGCTGCGGGCTTGCTGCGGGCGTTAAACGATGTGGACGATTTATTCACCAATGCGGCGTTGGGGGAAGTGGCGCTGGGATTTTATTCCCGCGCTTATCGTTATGCTACGTATCCTCGCCAGATTTTGGCGATGCCCATCAACATGGTTGCCGGCGGCACGTATGCGGAACTCAAAGGGGATAGATTGCGTTTATCCAAAGCGTTTTTTCGCGTAAACTCATTTTTGGTTCGCAGCGGCTTTTTATTAGCGGGGGCGTTGGCCTTGATTGCCCCGGAGTTTATTCGCTTAGGGCCTGGTTCGGCCTGGCTGCCGATGCTGGATGCGTTTCGGCTGATGTTGGTTTTTGCTATGCTGGACCCGATAAAGCTTACTTTAGGCCATCTGTTTGTGGCTGTGGGGCAGCCGCAGCGTGTGGTTTGGATTCGGGCGATACAATTGATTGTGTTGCTGGTTGGTTTATTTTTGTTGGGGCCGAGGTTGGGCATTGTCGGCGTGGCGCTGGCGGTTGATATTATGTTGTTTGTGGGGATTGGGTTATTGTTGTGGCAGGCACGGCCGTTTGTGGATTTTTCCGGGTTGAAGATGTTTTTGGCGCCGGTCGCAGCGCTTATTATTGCTTTGTTGGGCGGATGGGCGCTTGTTTTGGCGCCAGGTATGCCTGATTCGGATTGGGTAACGGCCGTTGCCAAATTAGTTGTTTTCTCGCTCCTGTATAGCGTGATATTAGTCATATTTGAACGTCAAAGCATCAAGGAGACGCTCGAATCGATCATACAGAACGCCCGATTTTGATTGGTAACAAAATGAACAAGTCGCCAAATTTTATTGGAATAGGGGCGCAAAAGGCAGGGAGTTCCTGGCTGTATCATCAGTTAAAGACCCATCCTGAAATATGGATGCCGCCCTTAAAAGAACTGCATTATTTCGATCAACTTCCGGGTAATGAGGTACGACATTGGGCACACCGGCTCCTGGGCCGTACTGTTGACGACGACCGCTGGCGAAGACAATTTAAGCATCGTTTGAAAGCCTATCGGGCGGAACCCGGGGTAGAGATAAGAAACGTTGGCTGGGATTTACAATTTTTTTTCCGGCGGCGAACGTTTGATTGGTACCAATCGCTTTTCCGTAATAAAAGCAGCCAAATTGCAGGAGAAATCACACCCGCATATTCAATATTGACGGAAGAGCAAATCTCTTCTATACAAACATTGTTACCGCATTTAAAAATTATATTTATTATGCGTAACCCGATAGATCGCGCCTGGTCTCATCTGAGGATGGCCTGGCGGCGTGCAAAACTCGATTTAGCTGAGGAGCGGCAGGTTTTCAAACTACTTGGTTCATCAGACTCGCGATTACGTTCAAATTATATGAAGACGATTTATGCCTGGGAGCAATTTTACCCTGCATCCCAATTGCTTTTTGCCTTTTTTGATGAAATTCTTGAACATCCCGAGGCGTTTTTGCAGCGCGTTTATGAATTTTTAGGGGTGAATGCGGGCGAAGAGATATTGCCTTCGCAATTAAGATCCGCTGTCCATAAAGGCAAAGAGGCTCTGTTAATGCCTCAATATGAGAAGTATTTAGCTGAATTATATTATGAAGAAATGATTGAATTGCACGAACGATTTGGCGGGTATGCGACTGGATGGTTACAATCAACGCGTCAAATTTTGAGCGTTTAGATGTTGATGGATACGCTTGTTTTTTCGCTCTCCCCTGGTAAATAATAAAATGAACATCTCTTCTTGGAAAATTTTGCGTTTCTTGAGGGGACGCAGCCGCTGGATTGGGCGTTGGATTCATGCCTTGCTTTTGGCTCAATTAAGAGCCAATCATCCAGGCCCTAAAGTTATGGCGAATGGGATTCCCAAGGCGGGCACGCACTTGCTTATGCGATGTCTTAGCTTGTTGCCAGAGATGAAGGAGACTGGTTTACAAGTAAATGGTTATAAGATGACTGTGAACCAGATCAACAAAACGATGAGATGGGTGCGAGGCGGCAGCTTCTTATGGGGACATTTGCCGTTTGATACGGCCGTTGCCGAACTTTTGCACAGCCTCGATATGAAGCATATTCTCATCATCCGCGATCCCAGAGATGTTGTTGTATCTCATTTCAATTATGTAACTTATAAATACGTTCCCCATCATCTTCACAAATATTATCGAGCGCTGGGCAATGATTTTGAACGATTAATGGCGTCCATCAAAGGCGTTGACGCTCGTTTTAGCCGGACTGACCAAGGATTGCCAAATATCTCCCAACGTTTCAAAAGTTTTTTAAAATGGAAAGATCATAGTTGTTTAATTGTGCGCTTTGAGAATTTAGTCGGAGATAGTGGCGGCGGAAAATCTTCTCTTCAATTTCAAGAAATCAACCGTATTGTGGAATGGATGGGAATGGATTTGGACGATGAAAGCGTACACCGAATTGGTCAACAAATTTATAATCGGAAAAGCAATACTTTTCGTAAGGGAACGGTAGGGGATTGGCGTAATCATTTCACAGAAGCGCACAAGGATGCATTTAAGGAATTGGCTGGCGATTTGTTAATTGAACTTGAGTATGAAGTAGATTGTAATTGGTAAGTCAAATGCAGCAACCATTCCAAAAAGTTAAGGCGATTGTACCCGATCCGGTGAAATTGAGAATATGGCGTACTTATCGCTACGGCCGTTATTTAACAAACTTTTGGCGAATGGCGCCCAACTTTTTAATTATCGGCGAACAAAAATGCGGCACGACGTCGCTTTACAATTATTTGATTCAGCATCCACTTGTTTTGCCGGCAATTGAAAAGGAATTACGTTATTTTGACAGGCAATTTGATCGGGGAGAGGCGTGGTACAGAGCCAGTTTTCCTTTGGAGATTATTGGTCGATATTATCAACGTAAACACGGCCGTTTCCCCATCACCGGCGAGGCATCTTCAAACTACTTTTCCCATCCTCATGCGCCTAAGCGCGTCAATCAGACGCTGCCAAATGCCAAATTGATTTTATTATTACGCAATCCAATTGAGCGTGCTTATTCCCACTATCAGATGTCGGTGCGCACGGGTTTAGAAAAGTTGTCTTTTGCCGGCGCCCTAAAAGCTGAAAATGAACGGTTGAGCGGAGAAGTAGCACGCGTAACCAAAGATGAAAATTATCAAAGTTTCAATTATTTGCATTATTCATATCTTACACGCGGCGCTTATGCGGTTCATCTGAAAGAATGGCTCCAATTTTTCCCCCGGAATCAATTTTTCATTTTGAACAGCGAAGAATTTTTTACAGATACGGCCAACAAAATGGCAGCATTGTGTGAGTTTTTGGATTTGCCTAAACAACCTGAGCATACTTATTTACCGCTCAATGCGGGTTCGTATTCTGAGATGGATCCTATTATTCGTCATAAGCTTTCCCATCACTTTGAACCCCACAATCGCGCATTATATGATTTAATAGGCGAAGATTTTGATTGGTAAGGTGGAAGAAATCGTGGAATTAAAGGACATTCAATTTGAAACTACGATCTGCAACAATTGCGGCTCTGCTGCCAATCAATTGTTAGTTACAGGACAAGATCGCTTGCATCAAATCCCAGGTCAATTTACAAATGTCCGGTGCTCCAATTGCAGCCTGGTCTACATGAACCCAAGACCAGTTGAAGAAAAAAACCATCTGTTTTATCCGATGGTTTATGGTCCGCATCGCCCCCAGGCGACGAAGAAGCCAAGCCGTAAATTTTGGTCTTGGTTGAATGATCGTCTGTGGCGCCACACGATTAACCGTTTGTATGCCGCCCCTGCGCCTGAGGCTGAATTGTTAGAGATAGGATGCGGCGCTGGCGATTTTTTGTTGGAAGCGAAAAGATTGGGTTGGCAAGTGACTGGAACGGAAGTGAGCAAGACGGCCGTTCATCACGCCCGCAAGTTAGGTTTGTCCATCCACGAAGGAACCCTGGACACCTTTCCTCGAGATAAAAAATATGATGCCATCAGGTTGCATTTTGTCTTGGAGCACGTACACGACCCAACAAAAATGTTGCAAGAAATCCGAAATTTGCTGAAACCTGGCGGATTTGCCCATGTCGCTGTTCCCAATGAAAACTCCACCGCGTTCCGTTGGTGGCGAAGCTATTGGTACGATTTAGATATGCCGCGTCATCTTTATTTGTTTTCGCCACAGACATTTGAAGCATTATGTGTAAAATCAGGATTGCGCTTAGAAAAAACAGTCGGGGAAGTTAAACTGGACGTCTTTTGGAATAGTTTTTTATTCTGGTTGCAAGGAGTTGGACTATCGGCTCCTATTGCCGCATTTTTAAGAAAATTATTGTTCGGAATAACATTGCCAGTGGCCATTCCTTGTGGCTGGGCATTGGGTAAGAAAAATAAAACTTCCCGGCTGCATTTTGTTGTTTCCAAAGATTGATTTTAATTCGGTAAAGAAGAGGCTATCATTGGCTTTATCCATTGGCTTTTGCCCGTTATATCAAATTGAATACGCTAGCAGTCGGCATCGCGTATTTCAATTCTTGCCTTTTTTACGCGAAGCAGGTATTCAATTTAAGGTATTGCCTGCGCCCCAGCGCTTGTTCAGAAAACGGATAGCTTATGTGCCTCGTTTATTATGGATGGCTTTCCGACATGATGTCTTGTTTGTCCAGAAGCGCGTTTTTCCCGGTTGGGTAGTATGGTTGTTACAGTTTTTAAACGCCAGAATTGTGTTTGATTTGGATGATGCCGTCTATTTGGAAGCCCATGTGGCGCCCAAAATTGCAGCGTTGCTACGCATAACGGCCGTCGTCATTGCCGGTAATGATTTCTTAGCCGGCTATGCGCGTCAGTTCAACGATAACGTAGTCGTTGTACCCACAGTAGTCAACACAGATGAATACCAGCCTGTTCCAGCGCTGGCGAAGGCTAAGGATGCGCCCCTCGTTATCGGCTGGATCGGCAACGATCCTAATCGTGGCGACTTTCAAGAGATGAAGCCCGTTTTAGACTGGTTAGGCAAACAATATGGTAACGAAGTTGTCCTACGCGTGATTAGCGGCCGTCCATTGGCAATGGAAACGGCCGTTACCCAACAATTTGTCCCCTGGCAATTGGAAACAGCTTTAACGGAATTACAAAAAATTGATATTGGCATCATGCCCTTGTTGGACAACGCCTGGACGCGCGGTAAATGTGGTTTCAAGCTCATCGAATACATGGCTTTGGGGCTGCCAGTGGTGGCATCGCCAGTTGGGGTGAACGGTGAAATCGTTCAACACAGCCAGAATGGATTTTTGGCTGACGATCCTGTGTCCTGGCAGAATTATCTGACATTGTTAATTGAAGACGCTGAACTACGTCGGCAAATGGGATTGTCGGCGCGGCAACGAATAGAGGCGCATTATTCAATTCAGGCGGTCTTGCCGACCCTGATCAATGTATTACATCAAGCGGCGGAGGGAAGGTGAGCGACGGCCGTATCTGCATGATAGCCTACTGGTTCCCCCCATTTTACGGTGGGGCCGGCGCCCAGGCCCTGCGATTGGCGCAGCGTTTAGCGGCTTTGGGTCAGCCAGTAGATATCGTGACCGTCAATCACAAAGGAACAGCGCTGCCGCAAGAGGTCATTGACGGCGTTCAAGTCTATCGTTTGGCGGTCAGGGGGAAGATGATGGGGCGGCTACGGCCGTTTCTCTTCAGTCTAAAAGCGTTATTTTTCCTGCTGCGCCGGCGCCGCCAATACGACATCATCCATTTTCATGGCGCCTATCTACAACTGGTTCCCCTCTTGCCGCCGCTGCATTGGTTGGGTAAAAAGACCCTCATCAAAATGACTTTGATGGATACCGACGATCCGATGACCATCCGGCGGCGGCGTTCTGGGCGCTTGTTGTTCCCCGTTATCCGCATGGCAGGCGCTGTTGTGGCCATCAGCGGTGAATTGGCCGCAAGTTACCGCCAATCGGGATTGCCGCCAGAACGGTTGGCCCGCATCCCCAATGGCGTTGATACCGAGGTGTTTAGGCCCGATACGGCCGTGCGCCAACAAATGCGGCGCGATTTAGGGATCGCGTTTGACGCGCCCGTCGTATTATTCGTTGGCGAAGTGGGGCCGCGTAAAGGAGTTGATATTTTGCTCGCCGCTTGGGAATCGGTTCAGAGCCAGTTTCCGCAAGCGGTTTTGCTGCTGGTTGGACTGCCCAATAAAGCGTTAGAGCCATACGGCCGTCCCTTCCATCAACATGTCGCCCAAATCGCTGCTGTACATCCGGCAAATATCCGCGCGCTGGGCCAGCAGCCCCAAATCCAACGCTTTTACCAAATGGCCGACATCTTTGTTTTGCCTTCCCGCCAGGAAGGATTGCCCAACTCGACCCTTGAGGCGATGGCCGTCGGGCTGCCCATTGTGGCCTCGCGGATCGGTGGTAACATTGATTTGCTGCGCGACAATGAAAATGGGCTGCTGGTTCCGGCAGCGGATGAACAGGCTCTGGCAGAAGCGCTTCGCCATTTTTTGTCTGATCCTGCTTTCGCCCGTCAGTTGGGCGATGCGGCCCGCCAAACGGCCGTCACCCATTACGCGCTGCCCGTTGTGGCCCAAAAATACCTGAAACTGTACCGAGATTTGCGCGAGACAAACTAAATGGTTCAGCAAGACGATCAAACCCGCGAAGTCAAACGATTTTTTGCCGACAGCGCCGATTATTGGCGCGATTTATACCTGACCGACGAACCATTTAACGCCTACGCCTATCCGTACCACAGGCGGCAGGCCAATGTCTTGGCTTTGCTGCAAAAGTTTGTTTCGCTGCCGGCCGCAGTTTTGGATGTTGGCTGCGGCGCTGGCGTGCAAGCCCTGGCGATGGCGAAGGCGGGGTATACGGTTCAGGGCGTTGATTTGGCGACAGAGATGATTGAAACGGCGCGTAAACTCATTGCCGACGAGCCAGAACTGGCAAACAATCTACAATTTGACGTTGCCAATGTGGGCCAGCTCCCTTTCCCCGACGAATCTTTCGCAGCAGTGACGTTGTTGGGTGTTTTGGAGTATATGGATGAACCGAGAACGGCCGTTTCCCAAATTGCCCGCGTTCTTAAACCCGGCGGCGTCGTCATCCTCTCCGTACCCAATCGGGCCAGCCCTTTCCGCTGGCTGGGCGTGATGGGATCGCGGTTGTTAATGCGTCTGCGAAACATTCGCTGGCTGCGCCGCCTCAAATACCGGCTGCTGCGGCAGGAAAATTTTGCCGATGCCTTTGCTCAACCCGGTCAATATCGTCATCATGCGTATACGGCCGTTCAGCTGCGCCGCATCCTCGCCGCCGCCAATTTGGAGCCTATCGCCGACACCTATCAAGTGTTTGGCAGCCGCATTTCCGATTTGTGGCTGCCCATTCCCTTTGCGTTGGTGCGCCGTCTGGAAAAACTGAATCGTTGGCGGCTAACCCGCTGGCTTGGTTCCGATTACATCATAGCCGCGAGACGCAATCCATGATTCCTGTCTTGCATCT
>JANTGY010000028.1 GCA_024762695.1 Anaerolineae bacterium | reverse complement strand
TATCGGGAATTCGTTAGTGTCTTTAGTTTTTCGCCACCCCCTTGTAGATGATGTATCGGGAATTGGAATTCCCGATACCTACTCGAGAGGAAGTTGCAGGAATTCCAATTCCCGCAACATGCGATTCATAGGTGGCGAAAACTTCGTGACACTAACGGAATTCCAATTCCCGATACATCAACTGAGATGAAGCATACCCTTTGACAAATCGTTTTACGAGGTGAGAAATGAAGAAACTTTATTGGCAGAAGATTTCCCAATCGCCGCTGATGAAAAGTCTGTGGCACAACTTTAAGGTTGGCTTGCTGCTGACAGTGGGCGCAGTTTTGGGCGCGTGGGCGTATGTGGTGTTTCAGCTGCCGGGCAATCTCGTGGCCGGCGGCTTATCGGGTGTCAGCATCATCATCAATCATTTTACTGGCTGGCCGGTAGGGTTGATGTTTTTGGTGATGAACACGCCGCTGTTGATTCTGGGTTATTATAATTTGGGCCGCTGGCGTTTTGTTTTGCGAACGTTGTTCACGGCGACGGTTTTTTCGGCGACGACGGATTTGTTTGTGATCTATCTGCCGGTGTGGATGCCGCAGTTTCCGCTGACGGATGATTTACTTTTAAGCAGTATTTATGCCGGGATTGTGGGCGGCATTAGCGCCGGGTTGGTGTACCGGGCGGGCAGCACGTTTGGCGGCACGGGCATTATCGGCCGGGTGATTCAGCAGCGGACGGGTTTGCCGTTGAGCCAGGCTTTTTTCTTTGCCGACGGGGTGATCATTCTCGTGGCGGCCATCGTTTTTGGTTGGGAAATTGCCCTTTACGGCTTTTTGGTGTTGTTTTTGCAGGGGCTGGCGTCGGATTACACGTTGGAAGGGCCAAGCAGCACGCGCACGGCGACGATTGTTACCGATCATCCAGAGGCGATGTCGGCCGCTTTAATGGAACGGCTGGGTCGGGGCGTTAGTTATTGGGAGATTACGGGCGGCTACACCAAACGGCAGCGGCATATGGTGATGTGTACGATGTATCGGCCGCAGGTCAATACGGTCAAACGGGTTGTGGCCGAGGTTGATCCAGCCGCTTTTTTGACGATTGGCGTCAGCCACCGCGCGATGGGGGAAGGGTTTGCCGCGTTAAAACAGGAGAAGGATTGAGGAAACGGCAAAACGACCTAGAAGCCGTCAACTATTCTACAGCCACAGATTTCTCGAATTGGCGTTGGCCTACGTAGGCCAGGATGATGCTGAGGCCGTATAAAACCGTTAGCGGAGCCATCGTTAAAAGCATCGTAACCGGATCAATGGAAGGCGTGATGGCGGCGGCTAAAACGGCGATGCCGATGATAGCTATGCGCCATTGATCGCGCAGCGCTTTTGCTGTCACCATTCCTAGTCGGGCGATGAAGTAGACGATAACCGGCATTTCAAAGCTGACGCCGATCCAGAAGAGCATTGAGATAAGGAAACTGATGTACTCCTGACCGGTCCAGTCAGGGTTGAAGATATCGGGCAAGAAGTTAGCCAGGAATTGGACAGATGCCGGCACTAATACGAACCAGGCAAAGGCGATGCCTAAGCCAAACAGAATCAATGCGCTGGGCAAGAAGATGTAAACATAGCGGCGTTCTTTTACGGTTAAACCGGGGGCGATGAAGAGCCAAATCTGATATAGGATAAGCGGCATCGAGAGAATGGCCCCGGCCAGCAAAGAAACTTTAAAAAATGTTTCGATGCCTTCAGTGGGGCGGAGGACTTGCAGTTCGGCGCCGAGCGGCGTGCTGGCGGCATACGGCCGTAACATAAAATCCAGCATCGGCTCGGCAAAAATAAAACTGATGATGGTCATCACCGCCACGCTGCCAACAGCCCAAGTCAATCTTATCCGCAATTCGTTAAGATGGCTTAGAATAGTATCTTCTGAGCCATTGTTTTCGGTTTCGGCGGTGTCTATTGCATTGCTCATTATTCAGGATCGTCGGGAACTTCTACCAAATTGGGTAGTTTTAGATCGGGCGCCAGCGTGGGGGGAGCGATCTGGTTGGGACTTGAATTTGAAGGACGATTTGGATTGGCCAGGCTCTTTTCGATTGCGTCTTGATTAGCGTGCACGGCCGTTTTCGCTTCCTCAATTGACTGTAAAGCAGAGGATTGAAGCCCTCGTTTTAGATCGTTCACCTGTTGACGCAGCGCTTGAATATCATCCATAGCCCCTTTCAGATCGCCGTTCTTGTCGGCTGCGGCTAAATCGGCGTTCAATTCGCGCATAAAGCGGCGAGAGATTCTTTGTAATTGCGCCGTTGTCTTACCAAGCCAGCGCGCTAGCTGACTAATGCGCTGCGGACCCATCACAATGCCGGCTAAAAGGAGTATAAATATGAGTTCTGGCGCGCCTATGCCAAAGAAGCTATCCATGATTGGTTTAGGTCAAACAGAAGCCGCGTTTTGATAAAAACGCAGTTTTCGATTGATTATTCGCTTATTTCATCCTCTTGCGCATTCTCTTCCTGGCCTTCGCGCAGCCCTTTGCGGAAGGAGCTAACGCCTTTGCCCAGCTCATTGCCTAACTTTGCGATTCGACCAACGCCAAAGACAAGCAGTACAACGGCTAAAATGATGAGTAGTTCAGGTGTGCCTAACGATCCCATATTAATTTCTCCATGATGATGTTGAGCCTGGGTTAAATGATTTCAAAACGGCTCATTGATCATTATACCAAATTATTGGTTTGATCCTGTAGCATTTTGTGAATTGCTTTTGGTCAATCTGTGTTGTCAGCGCAATTGATAGTCACATCTTGGTAAAGAAGGAACCAATCATGTAAGGTTCGGTAGCGGTCGCGGGGGGTGGTAATGCGGCCAATTTCAGCCTCATGCACCGCGTCGCTTAAAGCGTAGGTATATACGTGTTGGTATAAGGTGATGGCGGGTAGATCGGCGTTGTAACGACGCAAGAAGATATCGTAGAATGGTTTTCTTTCGGCGAGCGGCCACAGGTTACGGGCGCTTTCCAAAGCCTCGCTGGCCCGTCGATTATTCCAACCGCCATAATTTTGCCCCCGTACAATCGCTTCTTGACTCCAAAAATCATATAAATCCGGGTCTTTAGAGGGGGAGACGTCTACCAGGGCGACGTCGAATTCCCGCGCCGTTAAACTGTTGCGCAGGTCTTCGCTGGAAACGGCCGTAACCACATCCACTGCCACGCCAACTGCCGACCACTGGGCCGCCACGCCATCGGCCAACGCCTTATGCGTCGCATCGTTCAGCGTGATTAGGCGCAAACGGAGCGACTCGTCATCTTGCTGACGCACATTGCCGCCTTCCGGCAAAAGCCAGCCCGCTTCGTCCAGGCGCGCCGTGGCGGTGATGGAGTTGCTGGCGTAAGGCGTTAACAGCGCCGGATTATACGCCCATGACGAGGGCAAATACGGTCCTTCCAGCGGCAAGCCTTGCCCATTTAACGCTTCGTCAACCAGCTTGTCCCGATCCAATCCATAAGCCAGCCCCTGGCGCACGGCGACATTTTGCAAAGCCGGCGCCCCGGAGTCGGTTAGATTGAACAGCAGCGTGGTGTAATATGGTTCGGCGGCAGTGAAGAGGCGGGTTCCCGGCTTGGCGGCGATGGCGGGCAGCATAGCCTGGCTGACTCGATTGACAGCCTGGATATTACCGGCGGCAAATGCGCTGAGCAGCGCGTCTTCGTTAGGGTAAAAGCGAAATTCGAGAGCGGCGATTTGGGTTCCTTCACGCCAGTAGGCTGGATTTGGCGTCAGGCTCAGGCGATGGTCGCGTTCCCAATCTTGATCGGGGGCAACCATAAAGGGGCCGGTTCCGATGGGGGCGCGGTTGAAAGCAGAGGAGGGGAGGGAAACGGCCGTCGTCCCCTCTAGCGCATGTTTTGGCAAAATCCCTCGGGTCGTCGCTTCCAAAAACGGCGCATAAGGCGTCGGCAAGACGATTTCTAAACTGAACGGCCCAGTTTGGCTAATGGCGACCGACTGCCATAACGTTTTTAGCGCCGCTGGGCCGGGAAACAAGGGGTCTTGCAGCAAGCGATAGGTGAACAGCACATCGTCGGCCGTAAACGGTTCCCCGTCATGCCAGGCCGCATCTTGGCGTAGTTGGAATTGGAGCGTTAAGCCATCCTCGCTGGCCGACCAGCTTTGCGCCAACGCGGGAACGAGCTGCCCATTCTCATCATAGCGCGTCAGCCCATCAAAAATAAGGCTGACCAATTCGCGGTCAACCGGATAGGTGTCGCTTAATAATGGATTGATGGCTTGGGGCGCGCCCACAATGCCTTCAGCGAGCGTGCCGCCGAAGGCCGGAACCCGTGTCGCGCATAAATTGGCCGTTTGTATTTGGGCCGTTTGCGTCTGGTAAGAGAGGAGGGCCAGAACAAGGCCAAACCCCAATAGCGCCAGAAGCGCCTGCCAACGGAGATTGATTTTCATTTTTCGCGGCTGCCAGCAGCCAACGACGAACAACCAGCAGCCAGCAGCCCTGAAAAACTAGCCCGCTTGTCCCCAGGCCAGGAAAGATAATAAAGTGATGACGAAAAAGACAATCGATGTGTAGATGGTGACGCGATGGAGTGTCTGTTCGACGCCGCGCCGGGTACGGAAACTACCGCCAGCATCGCCGCTGCCGCCAAAAAAGCCGCCTAAGTCGGAGCCTTTGGTCTGCATTAACACTAACACGATCAAGGCGATAGCCAGGATTATTTCAGCGATCCCCAGGTATGGGGCCCATGGTTGAAAATTCATTTTATATTTTACCTCTGTCTATGTTTCTTTGCGCCAATTTTTCTTGGCACAGCAAGCCGCGATTATAGCAGTCGCTGACAGGCTCGTCGAATCGCATGTCGAGGTAAATGGACTTTCTCATGTTGCGTCGTATTTTAACCGCAAAGGGGAGGTGGCTTACGGCCGTTCCCCCACCAGCACATCTACTATTTTCACTTCCCCGCCGCGCAAAATCTTGACGGGAACGGCCGTGCCAATCCGGTCGCCGCTCAACTGGGCCAATAAATCTTCGTGATGTTGAATCGGCGCGCCGGCCAGCCCGATGAGGGTGTCGCCCAGCGTCAAGCCGCCCTTTTCCGCCGGACTGTCCGCTTCGGAGGAGACGATGAGCAGCCCCATTTTTTGCCCCAACTCTTTTTGGATGGGTTTGGGCAGCCGCGCTTGCTGCGTGCTGACGCCCAAATAGCCGCGCCGCATACGGCCGTGCGCCAGCAGCGTTTCGGCAATGCGGGCCAAAGTGGGTGTGGGAACGGCCAAACTAACGCCCCGGCTCAATCCCGATGTGTTCAGGCCAATGAGACGGCCGTCCACATCAACCAACGGGCCGCCGGAAAAGCCGGGATACATCACCACGTCCGTTTGCAAA
Organism: Anaerolineae bacterium; assembly: GCA_024762695.1. Lineage (GTDB taxonomy): Bacteria > Chloroflexota > Anaerolineae > Promineifilales > Promineifilaceae > JACKCC01. Next base: position 15,282 of record JANTGY010000028.1, on the reverse strand, counting down.
TAGCGATCAATCTGGCCGCCCCAGGGCGTGCGCCAGGCGGCGCCCAAGGCGCTGATGACGCCCAGCGTCGCCTGAACGGATTTGCCCGGCCGTCCCAATGCCAGCGCCAGATGGCCGACGCCCAGATTTTTCTTGTCAGTTTCTACCAGCGGGGCCAAATCGGACGCTTCGGCGCGGAGAACGGCCGTGTCCGTTGACGGATCGCGGCCAACCAGCGCGGCGGGCGCTCTGGAGCCGTCAGCCAGGCCAATGACGATATTGTCGTCCCGCTTCACAACGTGGTGGGCAGTTATAATCAAGCCGTCAGCCGACCAAACAATGCCGGTGGCCGGTAAACGCCGCCGCGCTTCCACGCGGACGATGCCGGGAGCGGACTTGGCAACGGCGTCGGCCATCCCCTGGGATAAATCGGATAATGCGCTCATGTTAACTCCTTTATAAATAGCCGTTTGTAGTGAGGTACGCAGTCTGCGGAGTACCGTATGGCGGAACGCCACTCCGCAGACTACGTGGCTGACTACGAGCAGACAATCATATTTTCTCTACAAATAGCCGTTTGTAGTGAGGTACGCAGTCTGCGGAGTACCGTATGGCGGAACGCCACTCCGCGGACTACGTGGCTGACTACGAGCAGACAATCATATTTCCTCTACAAATAGCCGTTTGTAGTGAGGTACGCAGTCTGCGGAGTACCGTATGGCGGAACGCCACTCCGAAGACTACGTGGCTGACTACGAACAACGGCTCCTCCCGAATTCTGAATGTGAAATGATGAATTTGATAATGAGGATAGCAAATGGGATTGGGTGTGAAATCGGCCGTTTTGTGAGGGCAGCCCTGGAAAAATGGGTAGGGGAATGGTGGGAATCAACTCTTATTGACGCGGCATCATCGGCGACGTACAATATATTTGTTCTGTATAATGAAATTCTGTTTTACAATGCAGGACATTTTGCGGAAAACAAATGGAACTTTTAACTTTAATTTGAGCTATGTCATCGCCATCGTCCCGCTTAACGCCTCCTGTCCAGTCCATCCAACGCGCTGCGGCCATCATGCGCTGCTTCACCGAAGCGGAGCCGGAACTGGGCGTCACCGCAATTGGGCAGAAAGTGGGACTGCACAAAAGCACCGTCTCGCGGATGTTGACGACATTGCAGCAAGAGCGATTGGTCGAACGCAACTCGGAAACGGGTAAATACCGGTTGGGGTTAGGGGTGATCAGTCTGGCAGGGGTGGCGTTGGGGCGCTTGAACGCCCGCGCTGCGTCCCAACCGTATCTTGATGGCCTGGTGTCCGCCACGCAGGAGACGGTGAATGTGACGGTATTGGACGGCCGTGAATGCGTCAACATCGAACGCGCCTTTAGCCCCCAACCCATTCGTTACATGGGCTGGATTGGCCGGCGCACGCCAACGCATTGCACGGCCAGCGGCAAGATTTGTTTGGCCTACATGACGCCGCAAGAACGCACGGCCGTTCTCCCGCAGCCCTTACCCCAATTCACCGCTAAAACAATTACTGAGATGGAGCCATTAATCCAATCACTGGAACAAATCCGACGGCAAGGCTATGCCATTGTCCATGAAGAATTTGAAGAAGGATTTAGCTCGATTGCCGCCCCCATTAAAAACCATTTAGGCGAAGTTGTCGCCGCGCTCGCCATCTCCGGGCCGACTTATCGGCTGGAAGGAGAGGCGATTGCGGCGTTTATTGACCCGCTCTTACAAACCACACGGCAAATTTCAGCCGATATGGGGTATCGAGCGGGAACGAAGGTGCGAGGTTGTGGAGCAGCGAAGTAACAGCGCAACCTCGCCCATTACACTGGAGGAGCTTAATGAAGCGTCATCGTAATCGTCAAAAAGCGGTAGAAACGGCCGTGTCCCTGTCCGATCTACCCCGTATCCAACCCCAAATGAGCATGTTGTCGCGGGAAGACCAACTGCGTCTGCACCAGGCATCCTGCCAAATTCTACGTAAGACCGGCGTTGAAGTCTTCAGCCCCGAAGCGCGGGAACTGCTGCGTCAAGGCGGCGCGGCCGTTACCGGCGATTTGGTCAAAATCCCGCCCTCGTTAGTCGAATGGGCGCTGGCCTCGGCCCCCGATTCATTCAACTTATATTATCGCGGCACAGAGGAAGTCGCCGTTAAGCTGGACGGCCAGCATGTCTATTTTGGCCCCGGCTCCGACACCTTCCGTTACCTCGACCCGCGCAGTGGCCAGCGCCGCGATTTTATGCTGGACGACATCGCCGACATCATGCGTGTTTGCGACGCGCTGCCCGAAATCGGCTTCGTCATGTCCGTCGGCGTCCCCCGCGACGTGCCCGACGATCTGTATTTCCGCTACCAATACGCCACCATGCTGCGGAACACCACCAAACCGATGGTCGTCGTCTGCAACGATTTAGCCGACATGAAAGCGATTACGGCCATGGCCGCAGCAACGATGGGCGGGATGGACAAACTATCCCAATTCCCCAATATCTTGCTCTATTCCGAGCCGTCAACGCCCTTGCAGCATTCCGTAGAGGCGACCGAGAAACTGCTGTTCTGTGCTGAAAATTCCATCCCTGTCACCCATTCCCCGGCGCCGATGATGGGCGGCACCGCCCCCAGTACATTGGCTGGCGCCGTCGCTTTAGGCAACGCCGAAATGCTCAGCGGTTTAGTGATGCACCAGCTAAAAAATCCGGGCGCACCGTTCTTGTACGGGCATGGCGTCCATCATCTGGACATGAAGACGATGATTAGCGTCTACGGCGCGCCGGAATTCCAACTGGCGCGGGTGATGGCCGGCGAAATGGGGCAGTTTTACCGCCTGCCGGTCTGGGGGTACACCGGGCACAGCGACAGCAACGCCGCCGACGGGCAAGCGGCCGCCGACGCGCAGTTCTCAGCGATAGTGGCCCTGCTGGCCAAGACCAATCTCAACCATGACGTGGGCTATTTGGAAGCGGGGCTGACCAATTCGCCAGAAATGATGGTGTTGACGAATGAAATCATCTCCATGACGCGCCGTTTTGTTGCCGGCGTGCGTTTGGACGATGAGGCATTGGCTCTGGACGTGATCCACGAGGTAGGGCCGGGCGGCGAATTTTTGAGCCACGACCACACGATGGCGCACTGGCGCGAATTTTGGCTGCCACAGATTTTTGACCGGCAGCGGTTGGATGCCTGGGAAGAGGCGGGGAGTAAAGATGTGAATGCGCGACTCCGGGAAGCCACAATCGCTTTGATGGACGAACACAAAGTCGCGCCGCTTTCCGATGCAGTAAATGAGGAGATAGATCGAATCCTGGGAGTCTAAACCGTGAAACAACAAGAAAAAATAGTCGCCAGCATGTGCGGCATCTGCCCGGCCGCCTGCGGTGTGAATGTGCATCTGGTGGATGGCAAAATTGAGCGGTTAACGCCGCTCAAGGGCCATCCCCAAAGCATCGTTTGCCCGCGCGGGCTGCGGGCCAAAGAAATCGTTTATTCGCCCGACCGCATTTTGTATCCGCAGCGCCGCGTTGGCGAACGGGGATCGGGCCAATTTGAGCGGATTTCCTGGGATGAAGCTTACGACATCATCATTGCCAATTTACGCCAAATTGCTGAGCGATTTGGGCCGGAAGCGGTCAGCCTTTACACCGGGCGGGGCAACTTTGAGTATGGCTTAAACGAAGCCTTCGCCCCGGCCGGAACCGTCGAATCATCGGCCAATGCTGTGCTGGCCCCCTTTGGCTCGCCTAATGCCGCGGGCGTCGGCTCCTTGTGCTATGCGGCGCATGGGATGATTGCGCCGCGCGCTTTGTTCGGCGATTATGCCCGCAATGTTGTTGAAGATATTGATAACGCCGACCTGATTCTGGTTTGGGGCGGCAATCCAACGACTGATTCTTCGCCGATTGACTTGCCCCGGCTGATGAAAGCCAAAAGACGCGGCGCGGAAATTGTTGTTATTGACCATCGCCGCAGCGAAACGGCCCAGGCGACGCGGTCGGAATGGATTGGGGTGCGACCGGGGACGGATGGCGCGCTGGCGCTGGGGATGTTGCATGTGCTAATCGCCGAAAAGCTGTATGACCAGGCGTTTGTGGCTGACTGGACGCATGGATTTGATGAGTTAAGCGTTTACGTCGGCGATTTTACGCCGGAGCGGGTGGAGAACATCACCGGGGTTCCGGCGGAGCGGGTGCGCACTTTGGCCCGGCAGATTGGAGGCGCCAGAGGCTGCTCCATCATCACCTACACGGGCCTGGAGTATTCCAACAGCGGCGTGCAGGCGATTCGGGCGGTGTGGGCGCTGCAAGCGTTGGCCGGGCATTTGGATGTGCCGGGGGGGAAGCTGTTCAAGATGCCTGATCGGCTGCAAAATGCCCGCATTTTGACTAATGATCCAGAGGGGACGCCGGATCCAATCGGCAAGGCGGAATATCCGCTTTATTATGAGACGCGCCGCGAAGCGCATGGGGTGATGCTGCCTCGGGCGATTTTGGAGGATAAGCCGTATCCGCTGCGGGCGATGATTGTGAGTGGCTCGTCGTTGATTACGGCTTGGCCTAATCCTGATTTGTGGCGGCGGGCGTTGGCGGCGCTTGATTTTTTGGTCGTCGTCAACCGCTTCCCCACGGCCGATTCGCAGTACGCCGACATCATTTTACCGGCGACGACGATGTTTGAGATTGAATCGTATATGGTTTACGAAGGGTATGTGCAACTGCGCCAGAGGGTCATTGAGCCGTTGGGCGAGGCGCGCAATGATTATTTGATTTTCGCTGAATTGGCGGCGCGGTTGGGGTATGGGCATCGTTGGCCGCAGACGGAGGCGGGGATGGTGGAGGCGGCGCTGGAAGGGGTGGGGGTTACGCGGGAGGAGCTGTTGGCCCATCCCGCAGGATTACCGTTTGCCGAGCCGGAAATGGTTTATCGGAAGTATGAGAAGGGGCTGCTGCGGGAAGACGGCCGTGCCGGATTCAACACCCCTACCGGCAAATTTGAGATTACGTCTGAATGGCTGCGCGAATTTGGTTATGACCCCTTGCCGGTTTACACCGAGCCGACCGAAGGGCCGCTGGGCAGTCCCGATGTGGCCCAGGAGTTCCCGCTCGTTTTCAACTCTGGGGCGCGCACTCAGTCTGGTTTTCGCTCCCAGCATCACAATATTCCGTCGTTGGTTGCCAAACATCCGCACCCATTGGTCAACATCCATGTGCGCGATGCCCAGGCGCGGGGGATTGGCGAGGGAGATGCAGTTTTTGTGACTTCTCCGCGTGGGCGCGTCCCCTTTCATGCCCACCTGACAGAAGACATTGTGCCCGGTGTGGTCGAGGTTAATATGGGCGGCGGCGGCCCCATTGGCCCGTTGTCCTGGCAAATTGGTAATGTCAATGCCTTGACTGATTATGATAACCGCGATCCGCTTTCGGGCTTTCCGGTTTACAAAGCGCTGTTGTGCGATGTGGTGAAGGGGCAGGACGAGTAAGCTGTATTTGGTGGGCTGTGGGAAGAGTTAGCATAAGAAAAATGGGACGCGGATTCACGCAGATAAACGTGGATTTTGTCGCTTCGCTTAGTTTGATCTGAGTCTTGTGCTTCTTTTTTTGGCAAGCGCTTAATCCTTGATCGAACCCCATCAAAATTCGATTTGCCAAAATGTCTAGGCTTGAGATATACTTGTGATATATCAGGGACAGGAGTAACAGTGAAGCAACTTTCGCTGAGTCAACAGGCTTATCAGAGTATTAAGCAAAAAATCGTTTCTTTGGAACTAGCTCCAGGAGCGGTTATCAACGAACCCGGCTTGCGGCAAGAACTTAATTTGGGCCGCACCCCGATCCGCGAGGCGTTGCAACGGTTAGCCCAGGAGAAATTAGTCCTCATTGTTCCCCGGCGCGGCATGTTTGTCAGCGAGATTGGTATCACTGATTTACAAAAATTGTTTGAAGCGCGGCTGGTCTTTGAGCCGTTTGCCGCTCGTCAAGCCGCTTTGCGGGGCACAGCCAAGCATTGGGCGCGTATGGCCGCCGCGTTGGCGGGAGGCGACACGGCCGATAATGAGAAACTGATTGCGATTGACGAAACATGTCATGAAATCATTTACGAGGCGGCTGATAATCAGTTTCTCAGTGATGCGCTGACCACGATGTACGCTTTAAGCCTCCGCCTCTGGTATTTTTCTCTGGCGCGAATTGGCAATATGCAAGACGCTGTTTTAGAGCATCGTTTGATTATGGAGGCTCTCGAAGCGAAAGACGGCGATGAATCGGCGCGACTGATGGAAAAACATATTCGCGCTTTCCAAGAGGAATTACAATCGGTCATGCTTAAGTAACAAGTATGCGATTGGGGAGTAGCCCACAGATTCGCATACTCGGAAATTGGAGAGACTTATGAGCCAAAAACGAGAACGGAGACGAGGGCGACGCCGACAAGCGCAACCTGATACAGTGGAAACGGCCGTTCCCCCCATTACCCAACCCCGCCACAACTTCCCTATCTACAATCTGGTAGACGATGACAAACTGGACATCATCCACCAGGCATCCATGCAGATTCTGTCCGAGATGGGCATCGCCTTTTTGGAAGCAGAATCACAAGCCATTTTGCGCGCGCACGGTGTTGATGTGCGCGACGACATGGCCTATTTCGACCCGACCATCATCGAAGAATACGTTGCCAAAGCGCCCAGCCAATTCACCCAATTGGCTCGCAACCCGGAACGCAACATTGTCATTGGCGACAATTACATGACCTTCGCCCCGGTGTACGGCCCGCCATTTGTGTATGACCAGGAACACGGCCGTCGCGAGGCCAAACTAGTCGATTTCCACAACTTCATCAAGCTAGCCTATCTCAGCCCCTACATCAATCATTCCGGCGGAACCGTTGTCGAACCGACCGACGAACCGGTCAACACGCGCCATCTGGATATGGTTTACGGGCATATCAAATACAGCGACAAGCCCTTCATGGGCGGCGTCATGTCCGGCGAACACGCCGCCGACAGCGTCAAAATGGTCGAAATCCTCTTTGGCGCCGAGGCAATTCGCCAAAATCCGGCCCTTATCTCTCTCATCAACATCAGCAGCCCGCGTCGTTTAGACGACCGCATGTTGGAAGCTTTGATAGTGTATGCGCGAGCGAGGCAAGCAGTCATCATCACCCCCTTCATTCTCTCTGGGGCGATGGCTCCCGTCACAGTCGCCGGTACTGTCGCCCAGATGAACGCCGAAGCGTTGGCTGGTATTGCCTTCGCCCAAATGGTTAATCCGGGGACGCCGGTTGTATATGGCTCCTTCCAATCCACCACCGATCTGCGCACAGGCGCGCCCGTTTTTGGTTCGCCGGAGAGTCAGCAGGCGCTTTACCTCAGCGCCCAATTGGCGCGGCGGTATGGCTTGCCTTTCCGCAGCGGCGGCATGTTCACCGGTTCCAAAATCGCCGATGGGCAGGGCGGCTATGAATCTGTTATGTCCATGCTGCCGGCCATCATGGGGCGAGTGAATTTCATTTTGCATGCGGCGGGCTGGCTGGAAGGCGGCCTCTCTGCCGGATACGAAAAGTTTGTCCTCGATTGCGAGCTGCTGGGGATGTACCACAAATATCTGCAAGCGCTTGATTTTTCAGAGGACGGCCTGACACTGGACTCCATTCGCGCTGTCGAACCCGGCGGCCATTATCTGGGCACCGAACACACGATGCGCCATTTCCGCACTGCTTTTTACAGCGCCGAACTGTTTGATTCCAATTCGGCCGAGCAGTGGCAGGTAGAAGGGTCGTTGACAGCCGAACAACGGGCCAATAAGAAATACAAGCAGTTGCTCAAGGAATACCAGGCGCCGCCGCTTGATCCAGCAAAAGAAGAAGCCTTATTGGCTTTCATCGCGCGGCGCAAAAGTGAGATTAACGCCGCTTAATTGTTAATGATTCGTATGGATTTTTCACTGCGTCCCTGAACTGTCATTCCTGCGAAGGCAGGAATCCATCCACCGTACAAACATGGATTCCCGCCTTCGCGGGAATGACAATAAATGACGAGTGTAACAAGTGAAAACATATTTTGTGTACATTATGGCGAGCAAAAAGAATGGCACCCTATACATTGGCATGACTAGCAATTTAGTGCATCGTGTCTATGAACACAAAAACAACACAAATGAGGGCTTTACCAAAAAATTACAACGTACACGTTCTTGTTTATTATGAGCATACAACTGATGTACGCGCCGCAATTGTTCGAGAAAAGCAAATGAAAAAGTGGAAACGGCAATGGAAAATCAATTTGATCGAAAAAGAAAATCCCAATTGGGATGATTTGTACGAGAAATTACTTTGATCCTTACCTTGTCATTCCTGCGAAGGCAGGAATCCACTCCTGTAAAAGCATGGATTCCTGCCTTCGCAGGAATGACAGCTACAGACATTATTCAATTACTGACTAAATCAATTTAGGAGACAAACAACATGAGTGAATTACCCCAAAAAGCAAAAGTAGTCGTCATCGGCGCCGGCATCGTCGGCAACAGCATCGTCTACCACCTGGCCAAATTGGGCTGGGAAGATATGGTGCTGATTGATAAAGGCCCGCTGCCTAACCCTGGCGGCTCCACCGGGCACGCCTCCAACTTCCTGTTCTTGGCTACCCACGCCAAAGAATTTGCTGAACTGACGATGGACAGCGTGCGGCTCTACAAAGAGTTGGGCGTTTTCACCGAATGCGGCGGCATCGAAGTGGCCCGTACCGAAGAACGCCTGGAAGAATTCCGCCGCCTCATGGGTTCATCCAAGAAATGGGGCATTGAATCCCACTACGTCACCCCGGCCGAGGTCAAAGAGATGGTTCCGTTCATCAATGAAGAGACCATCGTGGGCGGCTTTTACACCCCTGGCGTTGGCGTTGTTGATTCGCTGCAAGCGGGCACTTTGATGCGCGAATACGGTGAGGAGAAGGGCGTCTTACAATCCTTCCCTAACGTGGAAGTAATGGATATTGAGACCGAAGACGGCGCTGTCAAAGCGGTTGTCACCGATAAAGGAACCATCGAGACGGAATATGTCGTCATCGCCGCCGGCGTTTGGAGTCCGCGCATCGCAAAAATGGCCGGGGCTACCATCCCGTTGACCCCGCAAGTCCACCAGATGATTTCTGTTGGCCCGATTGATATTTTGTCGGAAACAGACGGTGAAATTGGCTACCCCATCATCCGCGACATGGATACATTCATGTACGAACGGCAAAGCGGCGGCGACATGGAAGTGGGTTCTTATGCTCATCGCGCCATTCTCATTCACCCCGACGACATCCCTTCCATTGAAGAAGCGGAAATGTCGCCGACAGAACTCCCCTTTACCGAAGAAGATTTTGAACCGCAGTTTGAGCATTCATTGGAAATTATGCCCGATATTCTGGGCGACGAAACGGCCGGTATCCGGCACGCCATCAACGGTTTGCTTTCCCTCACGCCAGACGGCTACCCGCTGCTGGGCGAGACGGTGGAAGTGAAGAAATTATGGTCGGCGGCGGCTATCTGGATTAAAGAAGGGCCGGGTACAGGCCGATTGATTGCCGAATGGATGACCTACGGCGAATCGGAAATTGACGCCCATCATTCTGATGTTTCCCGCTTCTCCAACTACGCCCGCGGCGAATACCACAGCGACCAACGCACGGCCGAGGCATTCATCAAAACATACGGCATCGTTCACCCGCGCGAGCAATGGGAATCAAACCGTAATGTCCGCGTTAGCCCCTTCTACCACATGGAAAAAGAGCTGGGCGCGGTCTTCTTTGAAACGGCCGGATGGGAACGGCCGCAATGGTATGCCTCCAACGAAAAATTACTGGCCGAGTATGGCGATAAAGTGATGGATCGGCCTAACGAATGGGATTCCCGCTGGTGGTCGCCCATTATCAACGCCGAGCATCTGGCGATGCGCGAGCGGGTGGGCATGGTTGATTTGACCGCGCTCTCCATCTTTGACATCAAAGGCTCTGGCGCAGTGGAATATATGGAAAAAATGGCAATGGCCAAGATGGATGTCGCCATCGGGCGCGGTGTGTATACGCCTATTTTGACCCCCAAAGGCGGCTTCAAATCGGACTTGACCATTTTGCGATTGGGCAAAACACACTACCGGGTCATTACTGGCGGCGCCGACGGCCCGCGCGACATGAAATGGTTCAGCAACCATTTGCCGGGCGACGATTCGGTTTACATGGTGGACATGACGTCGGCGTACTGCACGATTGGCGTTTGGGGGCCGAAAGCCCGCGATTTGATGCAATCGGTTACCAAAGCGGATATGTCGAATGAAGCGTTCCCCTATGGCTGGACGAAGAAAATTCGCATTGACGGCGTTGAGGTTCTGGCGTTCCGCATTTCTTATGTTGGCGAGTTGGGCTGGGAAATTTACATTCCGATGGAGTACGGTCTGGGGATCGGTAAGAAGTTGTGGGAAGCGGGTCAGGAATTTGGCGTTGTGCCGGTGGGCATTGGCGTTTATGGCACGACCGGCCGTTTGGAGAAGGGGTACCGCCTGATGAGCGCGGAACTGGATGCTGATTATAGTCCGGTGGAAGCGGGATTGGCTCGCCCCAAGGTGAAGAAGGCTGATTTCATTGGTAAGGAAGGGTATTTGAAGGCGCGTGAGGAAGGGCCAACGGCCGTTCTCTGCACCCTAACTGTCGAAGACCACACCTCTAAATCGGGCGTGAAACGCTACTTGCAAGGCGGCGAACCGATTTTGACGCTGGATGGCGAGACGATTAAGGATGCCAAAGGGCGTTATTCCTACGCTACGTCGGCCGGCGATGGCCCCTCGCTGGGCAAACAGGTTTTGCTGGCTTACTTGCCGCTGCAATACGCCAAAATTGGCGAGAAGCTGTATGTCGAGTACATGGCCGAGAATTATCCGGTAACGGTGCGGTCGATTGATAGCACACCGGTATTCGATCCCAGCAACGAACGAATGAAGGGATAGATCATCAAACCGTTTGTAGTAAGGTGCGTAGTTCTCGGAGTACCGTTGAATAACGCCGCTCCGAAGACTACGTGGCTTACTACGAACCTTTGAAACATATCACAAGAATAGGTTTTTAATATGGATATATTAGTTTGCATTAAGCGCGTGCCGGTCACGGGCGCGAAGGTGACGTTGACGGCTGACGAACAGGCAATAGACGCCGGTTACCTTTCGTTTGCGCCGGGGCCGCATGAAGAGTGCGCTATTGAAGAGGCGGTGCAGATTGCTAAAAAGCATGGCGGCCGTTCGACGGCGTTGACTTTAGGGCCAGATACGGCCGTTGAACAACTCCGCTATGCTGCATCCATGGGCGTAGACGACCTGATTTTGCTGGAAACGGATGAAGAGTTCCCGCCCATGCCGACGGCGCGGGCCATTACGGCTGCCATCCAGGCGCAGGAACGGCCGTTTGACGTGCTGCTGTTTGGTAACGAATCGGCCGATGCGGGCGGCTACCAGGTTGGCATTCGCGTCGCTCATGCGTTGGGGATGCCTGTGGTGACGGGCGTGAAGAAATTGGAATTTGCTGACGGCGCGGACGGGGGAACGACCGTGGCAACGGCGCATCGTCAAACGCCAGATGGTTGGGAATTGTATGAGGTTCCGCTCCCGGCCGTTTTCACCATCAAAGAGGGCATTAACGTGCCCCGTTACCCTTCGATTCCGGGCAAGCTCAAGGCTAAGAAGAAGCCGATCCAGCGTATAACGCCAGAAATGGGCGCTGTGGGTCTGGAAAAGGTACGCCTGGTTGTGCCTGAAGCGGAGGCCAGCGATGTCAACATTTTGGGGCATGGGGCCGCTGCTGCGCCCCAGGTCGTTGAGCTTCTTGCCGAGTTAGGATTGGTGTAAAATGACGATATTAACGCTGATTGAACACGAACAGGGAATAATTGATCCCCAAACGTTGAGCATGTTGACAGCGGCGCGCGGGTTGGCGCAGGAGCAGGATTTGCCGCTTCACGCTGTCTTGATTGGAGCCAATGTGTCTGGTCTGGCGGCGGAATTGGGCGAGTATGGGGTTACGGCCGTGCATATGATTGAACAGGATGCGCTGGCTGACTTTGCGCCCAATGCCTGGGCCGCCTGTGTGGTGGAAGTGATGGGGGCGGAGAAGCCGACGGCCGTTATCGGGGCCGGAACCGAACGCAGTAACGAAGTTATGGCCCATGTGGGCGCGCGCACCGACCTCCCCTTTGCCGCCAATTGTTTGACCATCCAGCCTGAAGACGACGCCTGGTTTGTAAAACGGGTGCGCTGGGGCGGCACGCTGCATGAAGAAGCGCGTCTTTACGGCGATCCCAAGCTGCTGACCATTGCCGCACTGGGTATTGAACCTGAACCCTCTTCCTCTGGCGCGCCAGAAATCATCTCCGTTACCCCCAATTTGAGCGACGCCGATTTGCTGGTGCGTGTTGTCAGCCGTATCGAGCCGGAGCGTAAGGGCATTTCGTTGACCGATGCGCCTGTGGTGGTGAGCGGCGGGCGCGGCGTGGGCAGCGCGGAAGGTTTTGTCATACTGGAAGAGTTGGCCGGGCTGTTGGAAGGCGCGGTTGGCTGTTCGCGGGTTGTGACGAACAACGGCTGGCGGCCTCATGCCGAGCAAATTGGGCAAACTGGCACGCGCGTCGCGCCGGAGTTATACATCGCTTGCGGTATCAGCGGAGCCAGCCAGCATATGTCGGGGTGCAGCGGCGCCAAGCATATTTTGACGATTAATTCGGACTCTGAGGCGGCTATTTTGGCTAAGTCGGATACGGCCGTAATCGGCGATTTGCACGAGATAATTCCAGCAGTCATTGCTGAAATTCGTAAAAAAACAGCTTAGAATAAAACCTCCGGGAAGTTTATGCACCACAAAGGCCATTGAAGAAGCCTCCCGGAGGATTATCTAAAAACAGATCACAAGGGGGTGATGCTGACCACAATAAAACGACCGAGAAAGTGACAATTTTAGAGATTGACGCAAATTTAACCTGTTTTGGAGGTAGAAGTGAAGAATAAAACCACTATTTTACTGCTTATCCTGTTACTCACGGCATCTCTGCTGGTTGCTTGCGGCGACTCGGCAGAACCGGCTGCCGAAGAGCCGGCGGTTGAAGAACCGGCCGCTGAAGAACCCGCAGTTGAAGAGCCAGCTGCCGAAGAACCCGCCGCCGCCGCTGAAAAAGTATTCAAAATTGGCGTGCTTGGCCCCTTCACCGGCCCCAGCGCCCGTACCGGCGAAGAATTTAAAGTTGCCGCCGAAATGGCGATGGAAGCGATTGATTACACCGTCGGCGATTACAAAATCGAGCTGGTTTGGGTAGATTCCCAATCCGACCCGGAAAAAGCGACCCGCGCCTATGAAGAAGCCATCGTCAAAGACGGCATTCAGGCTGGCGTGTTGAATTGGCACAGTTCTGTCGCTGTCGCGGTGATGGAAGTGACTGCTAAACATCAAATCCCCCATTTCTTTGGCTTTGGCGCAACCGAGGTTGTCAACGACAAATTCCTCGAAGACCAAGCCACATACGGATATTGGACATCCAAAGGGTGGCCGATTCCCAGCAAACTTTCCCAAAACTACGTAACCGCGATTGAAGATGCGATTGCCGACGGAACCTGGTCGCCAGAAGCGAAGACAGCCGCCATTTACGGCGAAGACACTGACTGGGGCCGCAGCTTTGGCGATGGCATTGGCGCGCAGTTGGAAGCGGCTGGCTGGGAAGTGGTAGATTACCAATACTTCCCCATCGAACAGACCGAATTCTACCCGCTGCTGAACAAATTTAAAGACGAGAATGTGGCCTTGATTGCGGGCACGAGTACGGCGCCGCCTTCGCTCTCCGCATTCATCAAGCAGGCTGACGAAGTGGGTATCAAATCCCTAATCGTGGCCGATGGCCTGGGCTGGGTTGGCGAATGGTATGACCTGACCGGCAATTCCTCGAACTATGTATTGGACCAAATTCCCGGTTGGACAACGGAAGAGTCGCTGGCGTTTGCCGAAGCGTTTGAGGCTAAAAGCGGCATCACCCCCAGCCCGTCTTCTGGCGGTCTCTCTTACGATGGTGTCAATTTCTTCATCAAGGTGTTGGAAACTACGTTTGCAGACAGTGGAGAGTTGAGCAGCGCGGCTGTTTACAAAACGGTGCAAGACAAGGTTTGGACGGGCGATTTGACTTTCACGACTGCGGATGGCGCGATTGTGATGAGCAAGTATGATTTTAGCGATCCTCCCGATGCGATTGTGGGCAAAGGCTATTACACGTTCCCGGTTTTGCAGTATATGGATGGCGAAAGCCACACGATTTGGCCGCCTGAATTTCAGGAAGCGGATTTGCAGCAGAAACCGTAACGGCCGTTTAAAAAATCAGTAATTGGCAATTGGTAATTGGTAATTGGTGACGGGATTTCTGTTTACCAATTACCATTTACCGTCTACTGTTCAGGGAGTGTGTTTATGAGCGCAGCGCTAGAAGCAAATAAGGTATTAAAAGTATTTGGCGGGTTAACGGCCGTAAACAATGTCACACTTAGCGTCCAGGAAGGCGAAATCTTCGGCATCATCGGCCCCAACGGGGCTGGCAAAACAACTTTCCTCAACTCCATATCGGGCACTTACCCCCCAGATGGCGGTCAGGTGCGCTTCTTTGGCCAAAACACAACTGGCCTAAGTTCCGACGTTATGTGTCGTAATGGGATGGCCCGCACCTTCCAAATTTCCAAACCTTTCCCCAAAATGACGGCATTGGAGAACGTGTTGGTATCGGCCACCTTCGGTAACAAACCGGGCGTTGTCAAAGACCCGACCGCGCTGGCCATCGAAAAACTCGAATTTGTCGAGTTCCCCATGCCCATCGAAACGCCCGCCGAGAGTTTGAACACCGTTCAGTTAAAACGGCTCGATTTAGCCCGCGCCCTGGCTTCCAACCCGCGCTTGCTGCTGCTGGACGAACTGGCTGCCGGGTTAACCACCGGCGAACTAGGCGATCTAATGGATGTTATTCGTAAAATCAGAGACAGCGGCGTCACCATCATCATGATTGAACACATTATGCGCGTCATTATGGGGCTGTGCGACCGATTGGCTGTCATCTACTACGGCGCCAAAATCGCCGAAGGCCCCACGATGGAAGTGGCCCAAGACCCCAAAGTGGCTGAAGCCTATTTAGGGAAAAAGTATGATCTGTAGGCGAGTATGCTAACTGTCATGAAGGAAGTTCCGTTTGTAGTCAGCCACGCAGTCTTCGGAGTGGCGTTTCAGCAAACAACGGTACTCCGAAGACT